>NZ_SNZY01000006.1:0-204051 GCF_004364275.1 Idiomarina sp. H2 | reverse complement strand
TTCGGAATAACGTGGCATACATGAACCTATGCCGCCCACTGTTTATTAATTAATGGCGAAATTGCCAACTGGACAACTAGGCTGACATAGTGGGCTATTGTTTACCAAAAGACACGAAACAGCTATTAGCTAACTACGAAGACGTGCCTCAAAACATAATGCGCGCCGTGGTCGATGCAAACCGTACCCGAAAAGACTTTATTGCGGACAGTATTATTGCTCGTAAGCCAAAAGTGGTGGGCATTTATCGTTTGGTTATGAAGCAGGGTTCTGATAACTTCCGCGCATCGGCTATACAGGGTGTAATGAAGCGCATTAAAGCCAAAGGCATTGAAGTTATTGTTTATGAGCCAGTGCTTGAGGAAGAACACTTTTATAACTCGCGTGTCGTAAATGACTTTGAGGGATTCAAAGCGGAAGCGGACGTAATTGTCTCGAATCGTATGGCACCAGAGCTTCAGGATGTTGCTGACAAAGTGTATACGCGAGATTTATTTGGGAATGATTAATACATTTTGACAGCTCACTTTTGAACTTATAACAAATAAAAAAGAAGTTAAATTATGTGTGGTATTGTAGGAGCGACTTCAGAACGTCGTGTAAGTGACATTTTACTGGAAGGCTTAAAACGGCTGGAATATCGTGGTTATGATTCAGCGGGCCTTGCAATTATTGATAAAAACCAAAAACTGCAAAGCACCCGGCGTACCGGCAAGGTTCAGGAGCTGGCGAATGCCATTGAAGATACCCCGCTAGATGGCATTGCAGGCATTGCTCATACTCGTTGGGCCACACATGGTGGTGTCACTGAGGCGAATGCCCATCCTCACCTGTCAGATAATGAAATAGCCGTTGTTCACAACGGTATTATTGAAAATCATGAAGCGCTGCGCGAGCAATTACAAGCTCTGGGTTACGTATTCAATAGCCAGACCGATACCGAAGTCATCGCTCATTTAATTCACCATGAACGTAAAACACACAATGACTTACTCCATGCAGTAAAAGCAACTGTACGCCAACTGGAAGGGGCTTACGGTGCGGTTGTTATGGATACGCGAAATCCAGAGCGTCTAGTGGTCGCTCGTTCAGGGAGTCCGCTGGTGATAGGTGTCGGTATTGGAGAGAACTTTGTAGCATCTGACCAGCTAGCGTTGCTTCCAGTTACGCGTAAATTTATCTATTTAGAAGAAGGTGATGTTGCTGACATAAATCGAACCGATATCAGTATTTTTGACCAAAACAATCAACCAGTAGAGCGCAACGTTGTTGAATCAGACAGTCAGTACGACGCTGGTGGCAAAGGCGACTACCGCCACTTTATGCTGAAAGAAATTTACGAGCAGCCTATTGCCGTTCGAAACACGCTGGAGGGACGAGTCTCTGACTCGACGGTGCTCGATGATGCCTTTGGTAAAGGCGCTGATGCGTTATTAAAAGAGATTGAGCACGTTAAAATTATTGCCTGCGGCACGAGCTACCATGCGGGTATGGTCGCAAGTTATTGGCTTGAATCGTTAGCTAATGTGTCTTGTAGCGTCGAGATTGCGTCAGAATTTCGGTATCGACAATCTCATGTAAGGCCTAACACACTGCTTGTCACTATCTCTCAAAGCGGTGAAACAGCAGACACACTGGCGGCTTTGCGGTTATCGAAAGAGCTTGACTATAAAGGCAGCTTAACCATTTGTAATGTTGAAACATCTTCCCTGGTTCGCGAATCGGACTTGGCATTTATGACACGAGCCGGTACTGAAATTGGCGTGGCATCAACGAAAGCGTTTACGACACAGTTAACCGGACTACTTATGCTGACTGTTGTCATTGGTAAATACCGAGGTATGTCGAGTGAGCAACAAAAGAGCCTGGTTCACTCGTTGCAAACACTGCCTGCTAAACTTGAGGAAGCGGTATCACTTGTGAAAGATATTGAGCAGTTGGCGTATGAGTTCGCCCATAAAGAGCACAGTATTTTCTTAGGCCGTGGTAATCAGTACCCAATTGCAATGGAAGGTGCGCTAAAACTGAAGGAAATTTCATACATTCACGCGGAAGCTTACGCGTCTGGTGAACTAAAGCATGGCCCTTTGGCGCTTATCGACGATGAGATGCCAGTGATTGTGGTTGCGCCAGATAATGAGCTTCTTGAAAAGCTTAAGTCGAATGTGGAAGAGGTCCGAGCCCGTGGTGGTGTGATGTATGTCTTCTCAGATAAAAACGCACAGTTTAAGACCGATGAGGCGATGAATGTATTAAATGTTGGTCATTGTGACGATGTTATTGCCCCTATTGTGTATACCGTCCCGCTGCAGTTGTTATCGTACTATGTTGCGCTGGTAAAAGGGACCGATGTCGATCAGCCCCGTAATCTCGCCAAGTCGGTCACGGTGGAGTAGTTTTCCCAACACAGTTTTTTTAACGGCGGCGCTTACCGCTTCTTTGATGGACACAGCCCGCTGATTATTGAAGAAAAAGTGGAGCAGCAGTGGGGCGACTGATGTCGCCCCTATAAAGTCAAGCTTGCGAACGCAGCCTTTTACACTAGGCGTCTAAGTGCTCGTTGGTGCTTTTCGTATTAAGTTGGCTCGCAATCGATTCGGCTTCTTCCCGCCAATCACGGAATCGCTGTTGTTGCTCACGTGTTTTTTCTAATTGAACACTAAGCTCTTCAATTTGAGTTTTCAGTGCTTGGTAGTTTCCAAAAAACTGCTCTTTAAAGTCATCTGAATTGATAAGCTCAAGTAGCTCTCTCCGTTGCTTCTCAAACCCTTCAACTAACTCTTTGATAGAATTATTAAACTTTTCTTCACACTGGTATTTGTCGTATGAGTCATATGCTTCTATTGCTAAACCTAGCAATGCTAAAGCACCGTTAGCGCCTTTCGCCAACTTATCCGCACCATAGGGTTTAAACTTTAGATATTTAGCGATGTCGACCCCGAGCGTTTTTGCAACGCTGACCACACCATCACGCGCTGCTAAAATGGTTTTATTATTAATGATATTGCTTTTAGCGGCTTGGTTGATACCGGATTTTCCCATCGAGCGTAAAGTCTTATCGAAATGACTGAGCTCGTTATCAAAGCTGCTCTGCATCTTTTCTAATTGAAGATTAATAGGCCCCATTTGACGGCTGAACTCATTGCGTAAGTTCGTTTCAACGATAATTCCTTCGTCACCCAGTTCACGCTGAACAAATTCATTGACTGTTTCTAAGCTACACCCTTGAGCTTGCAAAATAAGATCAGAAAAGTAGCCGCTGATAAATTCTCGTAGACTGATCCGTGTTTGCTCAATTTCATCGTTCGTATGTGCTAACTGGTCGCGTAGACGACTGTGTAATTGCTGTAACTTCTCAACTTCTTCTGAAATGGTTTGGTCTGCTTCAATTGCCTCAGGCAGTTGTTTATGCAAAACATCCCGGACAACGCTGGTTTGCATCTCAAGAGCCAATGACTCATAACCGCCACTGCTTTTAATTTTGTCATTGGTTGCTTGTTGAAGTAATTCGATGTGAGAGAGCTTCTTAAACTCGCTACTGTTCTGCAGCCAATGCTCGACCCCGAGATCAAATGGGTTTGCAGCAACCGCTACGATTGATAGTTGACTCGCCTCGGCTTCTGTTAACGACAACAGATCTTGTAATCGAGTGGTAACGTTTTCCTGCTTGATATGAAGATTGTTTTGATAGTCTTCCTCGTCTTCAATATCGGCAACCTCGTCAAACTGACTCAATACAAACACCGTTCGCGGTAAAATGTCGAGTGATTGAAATAACCAATGCAAGTCGTCTTTATGGCTATCTTTTATCGGGTTCGTGGAGTTCATTACATACAAGACTAAGTGAGCATCACTCACGTGCTTTTTCGTGATGTCTTTGTATTTTTCAATTTGTTGAGTATCGGAGTTCTCTTGCTCTTTGAACCCAAACAATCCAGGGGTATCCACCAGTACAAACTCTTCACCGACGTCATAGACTTTGACTTCATTCGATGACTCTTGATGACTGATTTTCATACTGGATTTATCGAGTTTTTCCATCCAGGCAGCTGCTATTGACGTTTTTCCTTCTGAAAAGCCGCCGACTAAAGCAACCTTAAGTTTTTCGTCCCCTAACTTTTTTGAAGCCTGGCTTACTTTATCGATAAGTGCTGGGTCAATATCAATACCAACATCACTGCCTTGTTTCAAAAAAGTCTCAAGCCTTTCGAGCAAGCCCAGCGTTTTTGATTGCTGCTCTTTAAAACTGTTGAGAGTACCTTCCATTATATCACTCCTAATGCGTTCACTTGATTAGACAATGTTTTGAGTCTGCCACTGGCTTGCTGAATCATCTGATGACGTCTCTTTGCCTGTTTCGTTGGGTTTTCCAGGGCATTGTCGAGATCTTTCACTATGCTCTTCATTTCCGAAATGGCGTTATCTAAGTTGTCCGCCAAACTCTGCTTCAGTTGCTCCATAACTTTGTGTAAGTTTTCGTCAGTCGATTTCCGTTGCTGGGACATCTTGTAGCTCGTACTGAAAAAGCTGGCTACGGCTTTAGCGACCGATACGACGACTCCGGCGGCAGAAGCAATAACGAAGTAAAGGCCAGCCCCTCCGGTGAAAGGGGCTGATACAAGACCACCAATAACTGAAGCAACTAAACCGGTCACATTGATACCGTTATCTATTTTAATTTTTAGGTTCAGTTTCTCGTCCAGTTTTGACGAGCTAAGCTGCTCTGAAATATTGCTCAGCTCCTGTGTCTGCTCTTCAAATCGCTTAAGAATATCAGCGACATCCTCTTGGAAGCGCTTTATTTCATGCTCCATTGCGTCGGGGAGCTTTTGATTTAAAACATCTTGTTCCGTTTTTATTGCTGTTTTTAATGCCTGCTTAAAAGCGTCATTACTAATGTCTTTCTCGATGGCTTCATAGGTCGACTGGCGAGCACGTCGTGAAAACCGCTGTAGCATTGATTCACCGCGTGAATGAAGACGTTTTTGCAACGCAGAGAAGCTTGTTTTTAATTGATGTTGGGAGCTGTTTTGAGTGCTGTTAAGTTCATCGGTAAGCGTGCTGAACGTATCTGATAATACATCCAGTGCATCAGTCGTGTTATCTACCGCTAATTTAGCTTTGTAGAAATTGGACTGCTGAATTTTCGCTTGGCTGTTAGGCAGAAGCTCAAGCTTTAATTTATCGATAAAGGCATGAATTTTTGATGCGTCAATAAGCTCACTTTCAGAAAACGCTTGTAGACACTTTTCTCGGCGCTTCTCATTTTCAGAGTTGGGCTCCAGGCAATCTGTCGATGCAAGAAACGCAGGTAATGCAGATAGTGATATTGCGCTTTGGAAATGAGAGCCCAGGTGCTCACGCATGGTGTCTTCAAGTGTAAGGAGACTGGCTTTCTCATCATCTGACAAAAGTGGTCGGTTCTTGAGTGTGTATTTCGGGTTCGTGACTTTCTTGTTAAAGACTGTCCAGACTTCCGTTTGCGCTCCTAAGTGCAGTTTGATCTTTTCAAGTGTGCCTTTTCGTTCATTGTCCCCTGTTTGAGGAGGAGCTGGCTTATTGGTGACGTAAAATACGGCATGCGCGGTTTGCACCGCTTTTTCTATTTCATGAACCACTTGTCCTTCTTTACCCTCGATACCAGGCACATCCAATAACGCGAAAGGTTGTCCATTGACGGTGAAGTCATAGCGTTGCGTTTGCTTTGTAAAGTCAGGTTGTCCATTTCCGATGATCTCCCCGTCAGCGGAATTGACCAATTCGGCGTGTTTTTCTTCAAGAGACGCTTCGAGTTGCTGCTCTTCATCGAAAAAAGCCCGTTGTTGAGCTTCTATAGCCGCTTTTTGGCTAAGTAACTCACTTTTAGCGTCTCTTGTTTTACGTTGTAAACCGTCAAGTTTCTTAGCGCGCTCCTGTTGAATGTGCTCATTCTTTGATTGCTGCGCGTTAAACTGTTGACGGGTAGCGTCGACTTGTTGAGTTGTCTCGGTCAGTTTATTTTGAAGCGACATCAGCTCCACTTCTTCAGGTAGCTTTTTGAATAAAAGTATAAGCTTTTGCCAAAGTGACGCTTGTTGCCTCTTATTGTGAATGGCTGATGTGAACTGTTGCTCTTTTTGTGACAGTTCGCGAACTACCTGCTCTTTAGACTCGAGTGATGTGCCGAGCTTTTCAAGCTCTGGCTGGAGAGACGCCTCAATTTCCTGATACTCTGCTTCTAACTCACGTCGGCTCTTTTCATGGTTATCGTCAATTGCCTTGAGCTGCTCCTCTAGCTCATTCATTTTGAGGGTGCTCTCTTCAATACTTTGCTGTAAATGAGTGAGGGCGGATTGCGCATCCACATAGCCACTATAAGAGGCTTTAAACACCTTTTGAGTCGCTTTTTTTGTCGGCTCATCTAATAAAATCCTCAACGTTTCGATGAGAGTTGATTTTCCTGCGCCGGTTTCTCCATAAAAAGCGATGGTAAATGTATCCCATTCGGCATTACTTTGTAACTCAGAGAGCTGGTTTTGAAGTGATTGCTGAAGTTCTTGAAGCTGTGAGCGTGTCTTTTGGCTTACTTCTTTAAGCTCAGGAGCGCTGGAATCAGCTGAAGTTGAATCGATCACTTTTGTCAGTTGTTGACTAATAGCGTCGTAAATAGCGCTAGGGGAGGAAAGTTCGATTGCCTTTTCTCGTTGGCTTCCAGTCCCTTGCATGAAAATATCCTTTTTATTGAACTTTGGATACGCAATTAATCATAATGTCTTTTGTAACGCAAGCTCAAAAATAACAGCTCACGCTCATCGAGAAGCAGGGGGGCGAATCTATCTTGTGGCTTTTTAGGCTGGTTTGGTTTTAACTCGTGAAAACAAGGGTTTTCAAGAGTAAATGTGCGTAGAGTCGGACGTTGATCTCCGTCCGAGCCACCTCGTGAAAGAGTGTCATCATTATAAAGCGTTATAACCAGATTATACATCTCAATGCCCATGGAGCTCGTAGGCAATAAGCGATCGTTCACGCGAGTCCACATGGCTATTTTTTGTCTGGTATGGTAAGATTTATAGTGTTAGGAGGGTACAATCCATGACAAATGCTATTTTAAAGACGAGCAAAACTCGTAAGGCTCGGTTCACGCCGAATATGAAAAACTTCGAGACAAGCCTAAGCTACGAAGGGTTGAAACTTAAAGAAGCGAATAGGCATCTGACTGTTGCTGAATTAAAGCAAAAGTATGCGAGATAAGTACGGGGTAGCTCAAGACAGATATTGTTACCCCAACTCAGATGTTCTCAAGAACCTTCTTGATATTCGAGAGCCAAGCGAGCTAGAAGAAGCTGAAGCCTCATTCAGTGCCGCTCGCGCCAAGGATTATATTGCGCCACACCTAACACTCTCCGATTTCACGTTACCTCACCTTAAGCAGCTACACCATCACCTATTTCAAGACGTTTACGAATGGGCGGGCGAATTGAGAGATGTTGATATTTCAAAAGGTACGACGCGATTCTGCACATGGCCACGTATTGAACCAGAGTCGAACAAACTACTTGAAAAAGTTCCTTCACTCGAACACTTGCAAACAGAAAAAGAGTTAATAATTGGTGTTGCTGACTTATTCTGTGAGATTAATTTGCTTCATCCTTTTAGAGAAGGAAATGGTCGAGTCCAGCGGCTCTTTTTTGAGGAAATGCTATTCGTATTGGGCTACGACCTGTCTTGGCCTAATATATCGCAGGACCACTGGATAGATGCAAATGTTGCGGGCGTTAATTGTGATCTGTCTCTGCTTGAAGCAATTTTCTCTCAAGCAATTTCAAATATAGACTGATGAACTCACTAGTGATTATTACAAGGGGTAGTAAAGTGCGCATTTCGGGGTCATCCGGGCAGTGATTTCGGCCTAAGCCGGACAAGCATTTCGGTATCATCCGCACATTGATTTCGGCGTCGGCCCGGACATCAAAAACAGGCTGACCAATGGTCCGCTGAAGACAAGTTGGCCATCGTTATCGAAACCGCCGGCTTATCTGAAGCGTAAACAATGGGATGGACTCCTCCTCACCTCACCGGCATCGATGTGCCAAAATGGTGAGTGAGTCAAACATCACTGAGATGAGGAGAAGCCCAAATGAATATTATCCGTGTTGGAGTCGATATTGCCAAATCAGTTTTTCACGTCCACGGTGTAGATCGCCATGGTAAAACCGTATGGCAGGCCAAGTATACTCGCACAAAATGGTTAAACGCGCTGAGTCGCAAGGTCCCGGCAGGCTGCCCAGTTGGTATGGAAGCCTGTGCATCAGCCCATCATTGGGGACGAAAGCTCCAGAAACTTGGCTATCATGCTCGTCTAATTCCTGCTCAGTTTGTCAAACCTTACGTAAAGAGCAATAAGAACGACAAAGTTGATGCTGAAGCGATTTGTGAGGCAATGAGCAGACCCAACATGCGCTTTGTAGCCCTCAAAACAGCAGAGCAGCAAGATATCCAGGCTGCTCATCGCATCCGCGAAGAATTGGTGGGGCAACGTACCGCCAAAGCTAACCAGATCCGCGGTTTGGTAGGCGAATATGGTGTTATTTCGCCAGTTGGCATCCATCAACTGAGAAGGGCTTTACCAAAATGGCTTGAGGATGCTGAAAACGGGCTGAGTGATACTTTCCGCACGCTTCTTAATAGTTTGGCGGAGGATCTTCGTTACCTCGATGACCGCATCAAAAGTCTTGATGAGAACATCACTGAGAATGTCCAAAAGGATCCCGTTGCGCGTCGCTTGATGACGTTGCGTGGCGTTGGACCATTAACCGCAAGTGCACTTTCCGGGGCGCTGGGTGACGGCAAAGCTTTTCGAAAAGGACGTGATTTTGCAGCGTCTTTAGGATTAACACCCAGACAGCACAGCACCGGCGGCCGGGAACGATTACTCGGAATTAGCAAGCGCGGTGATGGCTACCTCCGCAAGTTGCTTGTCCATGGTGCACGAGCGGTACTACGCCATGTTGATAGAAAAAGTGATGGGCTGAGTCATTGGTTAAAATGTCTGGTCAACCGTAAGCACATTAACGTAGCGACCGTTGCGTTGGCTAACAAAACGGCCCGAATTGCCTGGGCGTTAGTCGCCAATGAAACGGCTTATGATGAAACACTTGCAGCTGCAAGTAGATAATCTGATGCTAAAGTAACAAACAAATTTTAACAGGATAAACTCAACACCACGATTGCAAAGCTTTTGCTTGATGGCGAACAGGTCGAACCGGCACTGAGAAACTCCTTATGTGACGAAGAGCCTTGAGCTCGTGTAAGCGTTTGGAAATCAGTGCGCGAATAGCCCATTAAGGTCCGGTGCCTACCGATGCGGCATCTTTTTAGAGACCGAATACACGTAGGCAGTCGTACCTACTCGCGATTGAACAAAATGCTTGCAAAAGAGGAGGAGTCCATACACGTCACATAAACCACGCCTAGCCACCACGTTGCAGATAGCCTAATTTATCGCCACGTTCTAATCAACGAGGTGATTTATGAGTCGAGCATACCGCTCTAAAGCGCAGTGGCAGGCGCTAATTAATGAGTTTGAGAAAAGCGGTCTAAGCCGCAAGGCGTTTTGTGAAGCTCGGGGTATTAATCCGGACTACTTTAGTCAGCGCCGCCGTCAGTTGCAGCAAGAAACCGAGAGTACCGGTTTTGCAAGGGTGGCGACTGAGTCGTCGCCGGCATCCGCGGCGGCCATGCAGGTTCGCGTCGGCGATGCGCAGTTAGTATTACCGATGTCGGTATCGCCCCGCTGGGTGGCCGAGCTGGTCAAAGCCCTCAGCGTATGAAGATGTTCGTCGAGCCGCCGGCGATTTATTTGTATAAGCAGCCGGTCGATTTTCGCAAGAGCATCAATGGCCTTAGCGCCATTGTCGAAGCCGAGATGGACCACTCGCCGTTCAGCGGTGCCGTGTTTGTGTTCTGCAACCGCCAGCGCGATAAAGTCCGGGCGCTTTACTGGGACAAAACCGGTTTTTGCCTTTGGTATAAACGCCTGGAAAAGAATAAGTTTAAATGGCCGCGCAAGGTAAAAGGCGATGTCCTTAATTTAAGCGCACAGCAATGGCAGTGGTTGCTCGAAGGCCTCGATATCACCCTGATGAAAGGCCATCAGCCATTGCATTTTAGTGCCACAACCTGATCGAAAACGGCTTATAAGGATCCTGCATAAAAACCGTTTTACGATCACGAATTGGTCTAAGTAAACCCGCTAAAACAGAGGCTTCGACGGTGCTTTTGGGGTATAATAGCCCCCATGAAAACGAGCGATGCAAACACACTCCCGGATGATGTTGAGAGCCTGAAAAAGATGGTTCCCGACATGCAATCTCAGCTGCAAACAGAGCAGGCTGAGAAGTCGCGTTTGCAACAGCAACTCGATTACCTGAGAGAGCAGTGGCAACTGTTGTTGCAAAAACGCTTCGGTGCCAGCAGCGAAGGACTGCCCGGTCAGGGCGAGTTGTTTAACGAGCTTGAAGAGGCCCTTGAGCCGACAGCGGACGAAGTAGCCGCAGACCAAACTGTTACCTACACCCGCAAGAAGCCCCGCCGCCCGCGCATTGATGAATCATTGCCGCGCGAAGAGGTGTTGCACGATATCCCGGACGAAGACAAAGTCTGTGACTGCTGTGGTCATGACTTGCACCGTATGGGCGAAGAAATCAGCGAAGAGCTGGAATTTATCCCGGCAACCAGCCGGGTGGTGCGCCATGTCCGTCCGAAATACAGCTGCCGCGCGTGCGAAAAGCACGGCACCCAAACCGCTGTTAAAATCGCACCGGTTAAACCGAGCATACTGCCGAAGAGCATCGCAACGCCGAGCTTGCTGGCACAAATCATCAGCGCTAAGTTCCAGTTCGGGTTGCCGCTGTATCGTCAGGAAGCAATGTTTAAACAATACGGTATCGAGCTAAGTCGCCAGACCATGAGTCGCTGGATGTTGACCGTCAGCGACAAGCTGCGGCCGCTTTATCAGCGCATGCACGACATCCTGCTAAAACAGCCGGCTTTATGGGCTGACGAGACGACCTTAAACGTGCTCGATGTCGATAAATCCAAATGCTACATGTGGGTTTACGGCTGTGGCACCGATAAGCCGAAGCCGGATAAATCACCGAATATCGTGTTGTACGATTATCAGGACGGGCGCGGTGGCGCCCACCCCGCTGCGTTTTTAGCTGACTATTGCGGTCCACTGCAAGTGGACGGCTATCAGGGCTATGAGCAAACCCGTGCCCAGCTGGCCGGTTGCTGGGCGCATGCCCGTCGTAAGTTCATTGAGGCCAAAACCGTACAAGGCAAAGGCAAAAGCGGTAAAGCCGACCAGGCGCTGAGCTTTATCCAGAAACTGTACGGGGTTGAGCAGAAAATCAAAGACGACAGCCCGGTGCAAAAACAGGAAAAACGTACCGCCTTAGCACAACCTGTGATGGACAAGCTAAAAACCTGGCTCGACAAGTCGGCGCTGCAGGTCAACCCGCAGTCATTGCTTGGCAAAGCCATCCATTACACGCTCAAACAATGGGATAAACTGCAGGTTTATCTGCATGACGGCCACATTAATATCGATAACAACCGTGCCGAGCGCGCAATAAAACCGTTCGTTATCGGTCGCAAAGCCTGGCTGTTCTCAAACTCACGCGGTGGCGCGCAGGCCAGCTCTATCCTATACAGTATGGTCGAAACCGCCAAAGCCAACGGCCTGATGCCGGTCGACTATCTCATGATGTTGTTCGAGCAACTACCACTGCTCAACGACGGTGATGACCTCGACCCACTGCTGCCCTGGCACATCAACGCCGACAAAAACGGTCAATAAAACTGATCCGCCGCAGACTGTTCGGATATACCGAAATCGGTGATCGGATTAAACCGAAATGCGTGTTCGGGTGGCACCGAAATCATCTCAGCGACAATTATCTTGGCCGGTTGTGTGGTTTATGCGACGCTTACTCTGAAGCTGAGCTGTCGGCGTATTGTCGTGAAAAAGGCTTATTTACCGAGCAGGTCAAACAGTGGCGTACGGATTGCCTGCAGGGCTTTGGTCGCACTGCTGACAGTGAGCGGCAGGTCAAGCAGGAGCGCAAAAAAACGACCAAAGAAATTAAAAAGCTTAAGGCCGAGGTTCGTCGCAAAGACTAAAGCGTTAGCTGAAACGAGCGCCCTGTTGGTGCTGTCAAAAAAGCTCGAGGCCTTATACGGAGACGAACCGGACAACGAGGACGACTAACGCCGCAAAGCGAGCGTATAAGGCTACCGGGGTTTTAAAGAGTTAAAAGTGTCTAGTAAAGTCTGGGAAATCCAAAGAGAGCATCGTTCCGCTTATCTACAAATCGGTCCTTCGGAGCCACCAAATCACACAATTGAAAAACAATCTGCACATTGACACTTTCAATTAGACGGGCATTTGCTTTCAAATGGACGCAGGTTGGATTGCAATTGGAGGAAATTTTAGCGAAGGATTCATTAGATGGCCGATAACTTATTTCCACGAAATACAAAGCAAAATCTAATCGAAGCCATTGACGATACGCCGGTCGTATTAATACATGGTTCGCGGCAGTGCGGTGAGTAGTCACAGTGACAAAATTGACCCGCCAAGAATTGTTCGGGTAGACCGAAAGCGGTGATCGGATTAAACCGGAATCATCTCAGCGACAATTATCTTGGCCGGACCGGCCACCGTAATTGCTGCTAAATACATCACCAGAGTTGTGTTAAATCTAAATAACAACAAAATGATTGTTTTTTTCTATACAGCGTATAAGTTGTATTAGATAATAAAACAATTTTTGGATTGTATTATGAAGACATTAAATGAACTGAGCGAACGATTAGTCAGAGAGCGCAAGAAAAGAAAGTTGTCACAAAAAGACATGCGCATGCTTATAGGAATGTCGCAGCAACAGTATCAACGGGTGGAGTCTGGGCAGGATTTAAAAGTCTCAACGCTATTGCGCATTCTTGCTGGCTTAGATTTGGAACTCGCGGTTGTAGATCCTTCAGAGATTGATGGCAAAAGTACAACTTCAGCGAACTCAGAGACAGAGAGTATTTGGGCTAGCAGACACAAGCAACTTGAGGACTAGGAAAGATGAAGACGAAAAGCTTAGAGCTCGTCGAAGGCCTCAGTCTCAGTATTGATAACCAGGAAATTGGTGTCATATCTCATTATTCGGGCGGTAAGAACATTTTAGCCTTTTCGCCTGATTATGTGGCGTTGCCTGCAGAGAAACGCAACACATTTACGATGTCGCAATTGGTTAATGAACGGGCTCTTCGTAAACCACTTATCAGTTCGCAGCGTTTGCCGCCGGTATTATCCAATCTTCTACCCGAAGGGGCATTAAGACAATGGATGGCACAAGCGCTTAAAGTCCACCAAGACAATGAGTTCCCTTTAATGGCGCATATGGGCCGGAGTTTGCCCGGAGGTCTTATTGCATCACCGATAGTTGCAGGTCAGCTACCAGTTTGGGCGCTTGATCATCGTGAACAAGTTGAAGCTATACAAATTGACGTCGCCACCCAACAAAACAAGTTTTCCCTTGCCGGCGTACAAATGAAATTCTCTTCAGTTCGTAACAAAGACGGCAGATTCAATATCGGCACTGATGCCAATGATGACAGCTGGATCATTAAAATACCATCCACTGTGCATCCGTTTGTGCCTTTTAATGAGTTCTCCGCTATGCGTCTGGCGGAGGCTGTAGGCGTTGATATTCCAGAGATAAAATTGGTTAAATTATCTAAGCTGGATAATTTACCAAATATTCAATTGCCGAACGAAGAGTACGCATACGCAATCAAGCGATTTGATAGAGACAATGGGAAACGAGTGCACACTGAAGATTTCGCTCAAATATTTCAAGTATACTCTCATGAGAAATATGAAAAATACAACTATGAACAGATTGCGGATGCGCTCTACTCCTACAGCCATCAAGGCTTAAAAGACGTCCAGCAACTGGCTAGGCGTATACTTGTGAATATATTACTTGCCAACGGTGATGCACATCTTAAGAACTGGTCGGTGATATATTCCAACCCTCAACGGCCCATGTTATCTCCCGCGTATGACATAGTTTCAACAATACCTTACGTCAAAGGCGAGAGTGAATTCGCGTTAAATATGGCCAAAAACAAAAATTGGTATGACGTGAGCATGGCATCGTTCGAAATTTGGTCTAATCGTGTTGGTTTTCCGTGGCAGGCCGTCAAAGTACACATAACGGATACATTAGATAAAGCTCGGTCTGTTTGGCCTAAATTATTAACCGAATTGCCGATGCATCGAGAGCACAAGCAAGTGCTAAGACATCATTGGTCGAAACTGCATGAAGATTTTAGGCTGTGAATCGGCATTTCTCTTTCTTGCGTAGCTGGTTAATTCATCTGGTGCCTAACGCAAAGTCAGCTCTAATGCACGACCGCGCTCACGAATACGATCTGTTATGATCCCGTACATATCGTCGGGTAGTGGCGTTCGAAAACCACTGTCGAGCACCTGGAATAGCTTGCCGATGAGTTGCTTTAGTTGTTTTTCCACCAAAGCTTTCGGCAAGCCTACGTTCACCCCAAGCTGCACGAAGTCACTTTGGGTATAAAAACCAAACTGCTCGTAAGCGTCACTGAAATAGCCGTCGTCTCCCTCTTCTGTTGCGAGAACGCCAATCGACGTGAAGCAGGCGTGGTCAAATAAGGGATAGGGCGCTAAGCTAAGGACGTCGTAAATGGGGCTTAACATATCCATCGTCGAGTCTTTCCCAAATGGCTTGCGCATTAAGGAAAAATTCTTCAAGTGTAAATCGTTGTTCGCAACAAGGTATGAAAAAACGACTTGTAAGAAGAGATTGAGCGTCACCGCTTTACTGTTTCCTGCGGCCTCGCTTAGTCTTTTTAAAACGGTTTCATAACTTAATGCGTCGCTGTCCTTATGTTTTGGGTGGACCGAACACAATGATGCGCCGTCCTCGACAAAGTATCGCTCATGCTTGCTGAGAATATCGAAACGCTTCGTCACATAAGCCAACTCTCCGTCTTCAAAGGGGACAAGGCCACATTCAGCGGTTTTGAGTCCAACCTTATTGGCTAAGCTCATAACGAAAAACTCATTCCCGGGGCAATGCGGTACACCTTCCGGTGCAGGCTTTACAATGTATTGTCCGCCGCGAGTCGTTGGCACGAGTTGATTACCTTCCAACTTCATCATCAGTTTGCGCTGCACGCCCGATATGGAGTGACCGTTTGCATGATCGACTGCATAGTCATTGAATGAGCGTGACGTACCAACAATGCTGACGCCTTTGTCTTTCAAAATACTGGGCTTAGGAATTGGTATTTGAACAGAGCGCTGGCCTGGTAAATCGTCAACTTCACCGGCTACTACAGAAATAGCGCCAATCAGCTCTTCGCCGTTGGCGCACAACAAACCAAACTCATCGTTTTTATCAAGTCGCGCCTTCTGCGCTTGGTGGGTTCTTAACCATCCTTCTGAGAGCAAATTGGTAAAGAAGGGCGGTAAAGCATCAAACTCATACTGGGTCTTTGTAAGCGGAAAAAAATGCCCAATTGGAGAGCCGTCTACTAGGTAGTTTGCTGCATACTCAAATGTATAAGACTCTCGAGCAGATAAATCGTGCGAGGCACGATATTCGGTGAGTATGCCCGCCTTCACACCATTGACGAATACGGTTGCGATACGATTAACGTGCATCGGTGCGGCCAACATACAGTGTATAGTTACCAAACACAGCGATAATGGACTCAATCGTTGAGCACTTCGCTGAGGCTGGCGAAGTAAATGCAGCGTAGAGTGTTGTTTTGCTGATCATCGCTAGGTCGCAAAAGGTGTCGATGGTAATATCGTTTTCTTTCACGTATTGAGTCACACGCTCCTTTAGCTCTGCGAGTGGAAAGAGCTCTTTTTCTTCAAGCTCTTTTGCTTCTAGTCGCTCGATCTCACGCAGAAGCGCATGAACTTGCTGCTTTAACTCTGTGATGTGACTTTTCATGTGTTTCACCAATGACAGTTCTTTTTAGTGAACTTTTTAATGCCTGAGTGATAATATTGTTTAATATAGCATACTTTTACAGTGGAAATAACGCTTTAGTGAACTTTTATTGCAAAGTATACTAATTAAGTTTTCTATAGTGAACTATTGAGTGACAATTATGGTGGCGTACTCAACATTAATGGCCATTGACAACCGATCTGCTTGCTAAAACTCGAATATTCGGAACTAACCCATATCAAATGGATTTTTTGATGTCCCACCATTGAGTAACTCAGATGCGATGGCATTTACCTCACCCTGAACGTATGGCCAGTAGTCTGGATTATCTAACGTTCTCTCTTTAATCTGTTTAGGGATAAAACGGCTTATTTCCATACTAAAGTCATCGTGTACCCCCTCTTCCGATATTAGCTTGTCTAACGCAGTAGACAGCGCCTGTCGAAAGTCATCTGGTTGCTTATGTCTCGCGGAGAGTTTTTTCTCAACCAATACCTTGGATAAATCAATCCCACGTTGTTTAATCCAAACAATATCCCAGATATCACGAGGTTTAATACGTCTTGACCGATACGCTAACGCAATTAGCTTATCGGCCAGTGTTTCTTTTAATGACTGTACAGGAACCAGGATCCCTTCAGTCGGCACAACAATATCGTAATGATTGATTAGCGGACGCTTTTCGATATCGAATGAAGGTATTGAACAGACGTCAATATGCATTTTTTGTCTTGGTAAATCAGGACGATTAGGCTCTTTAACGATACTAATCTTCCACGAAACGGTATCCCCTTGCTGCTCGCCAGAGGGCTTGTTTACCCAAACTTCAGTTTCATACTTATTTTGAATATAAGTCTGTATCTCGGATCCCAACCCCTCAAACTCAGATGGTTTGAAGTCATGACCGCCATTGAAATCAAGATCTTCTGACAACCTACTGCTGTTGTGACACATGCGTAATGAGGTGCCGCCAATAAAGGTTAATCGCTGCATAACACCTTGCTTGATCAGCACATCCATAATGTCATGATGCAAGATCTCTTTTTCTATCGCGGGCGTGATTGCCGCATAGTCAGGATTTGACTGTACGATTTGGCGGATTTGTTGCTTCAGCATACTCTATCTCCTACACACTCCCACATACTTAGCTCTCCAGCATATGCAGATTACGGCGGCAGTGCTTAAGATCTGCGAGCGCTTGTTCTTTGTATGCGCGGTACATTTTAATTTCGGGGTCATAGTACAATTGAGGGGCGA
Organism: Idiomarina sp. H2; assembly: GCF_004364275.1. Classification (NCBI taxonomy): domain Bacteria; kingdom Pseudomonadati; phylum Pseudomonadota; class Gammaproteobacteria; order Alteromonadales; family Idiomarinaceae; genus Idiomarina; species Idiomarina sp. H2. The sequence goes on along the minus strand of NZ_SNZY01000006.1, from coordinate 186,760 downwards.
TTTGCTCGACTGGCTTCTTAGTGTGGGTAAATTCGATCACACCATAAGGCGTGTCAAAACAACCACTTCGACCTTTAGTAACAACGGTGACTCTACCCATCACAACTTGCGAAATATCGCCGGTGTAACTAAGCTGACTTTCTAGGCTGATGTAATTCAATACGCCACTACGCAACTTTTTAATGATCTTATAAATGGCTGTTTCTGGCTCTGGCGGTGTGATCTTACTTTCATAAAAGCCTTTTACGACGCGTCTTAGCAAGCCCTTCTTTACGCTATCAGCGAGGAACTTTCTAAAAGCCGGGTCACAAGGCACGCCCAACATAAAAGCAAGCTCATTTGCACTGTGAACGCCACCGCCGGCACTAACCGCTTTAGCCAATGCGTTTAATAGCTTATCAGACTTAGTCATAGGTCTACACTAAATAACCAATTAGGTAATTCAGTGTAGACCATTGATTAGATTACGGCAAGCAATAGGTCTACATAAAGTTACTTTTTAAGTAATAATTTGTAGACCTAAAGGTAGGCATACAACCTTTCAATTAATCCAATCTACCTGTATTGAGAGACAATTACCTTGGCCGGTTCGTATTGCCTCATTGAAAAGGACGGAACTGAATCAAACCCAGTTTGATTCACAACAGGCCACATCTTGGGTTAAAATCCTGCCTCTTTTTCGCGTATTAGGTAATCTGCTATGGCCCTCAGTGAATTCGAAATTAAGAAATGTGAGAAAGAACTTGAAGCGTTCATGGCGGTACGAAGACCGCCGATGCACATACGACCAGAGCTTGACCTTGGTTACCGAATTGAAAATCAGAGTATTGAAATTTTCGAAATCAGACCGCAATGGCAAAATCCTTCCGAAACCATGGAACTGCCGATGGCAAAAACAACCTACGTAAAAACGCAAAATTGCTGGAAAGTTTATTGGCAACGCGCTGATTTGAAATGGCATGCTTATGAGCCAAAGCCTAAAGTGAAGCGACTTAGTGATTTCCTAGAGCTCGTTAAAGAAGATCGGTATGCTTGTTTCTTTGGTTGAGTATCAATCTCCAACCAGCTCCGCAGTTTAAACTTCAACTTATTTAGGTACTAATAGCACCGAAATATAAAATAATATAAACTAACGGTTAATTTGGTTTATAAATTATAGTAGACTGGCACTATGAGTACCGATTCACTATCTAAATTAAACAGGCTGCTCAGAGCTCAACCCGCGGGGGTTGTGCTTTGCTCTGCCTGGCTTGCTGATAATGGTTACAGCAACGACCTGCAAAAGCGTTATAAAAACAGTCAGTGGTTTGAATCTGTCGGTACGGGTGCATTAATCCGCTTCGGCGACCAGGTCGATTATCTGGGGGCTGTCTATGCACTGCAAGCCCAATTGGGTCTATCCGTCCATCCGGGGGGTAAGACTGCATTAGCATTGCAGGGGAAATCACACTACTTAGAGCTCTCTCCAAAGCATGCGCAACTGTTTGGCGACCAGGGTGAGCATTTACCGCTTTGGTTTAAAAAACGGGATTGGGGTCTTTCGCTAAAGTGCGCGCTCACCAATTTCCTACCGCCGGAGCTTGGTTTGATCGAACTATCGCATAAACAGTTTAAAGTGAAGGTATCCGATCCGGCACGCGCCATCATGGAATGCTTATACCTGGCACCAAAGTCACAATCATTAACGGAGGTTTATGAGTTAATGGAGGGGCTGAACAACCTGCGACCAGCGTCCGTGCAAAAACTGCTTGAGGCTTGCAAATCAATCAAGGTTAAACGCCTATTTCTTTATATGGCTGAAAAAGCGAATCACGACTGGGTACGTTACCTCAATTTAGATAGCGTGGACCTGGGCTCTGGTAAGCGCTCAATAGTAGCTGATGGTGTTTATGTCGCGAAGTATCAAATCACCGTACCGAAAGCGCTGGAGTCAATGGCATGAATGAAGCTTATAGAAGGCAGGTGAAGCTACTTCTTGATGTATTGCCGGAGGTTGCTAAAGAGGAATGTTTTGCGATGCATGGCGGTACGGCTATCAATTTGTTTCTGCAGGACATGCCAAGATTGTCCGTAGACATCGACTTAACCTACGTCGAAATAGCTGAGCGCGCTGAAACGCTGGATGCCATCAATGCCGCACTTTTGCGCACAAAAGAGCGCATTGAAAAACTAAGTGCGTCCATCCGTGTTCAGCATAAACCAAACGTTTGTAAGCTTCAGATTAGTCAGCAAGGTGTGCAAATTAAGATTGAAGTGAATATGGTTGGCCGTGGCTTACTGGGGTCTGCAACCAAAACGGCACTGTGTTCATCTGCGCAAGAGCAATACGACGTATTCTGTGCCATGCCGATAGTCCCCCTTGGTCAGCTTTATGGCGGTAAACTCTGTGCGGCCCTTGACCGGCAGCACCCAAGAGACCTTTTCGATACGAAGCTCTTGTTGGAAGGTATTGGCTTTACGGACGAGATTAAACGTGGCTTTTTATTCGCCCTTATCAGCAGCAACCGACCTACTCATGAAATGCTCGAGCCGAACTTACTTGACCAACAAGCCGCCTTTGAAAACCAGTTTGAAGGGATGAGTGATCTTGGGTTCAGTTATGCCGACTATGAAGCCACCAGAGACATGCTCATAGATACGATAAGGAGAAACTTGAACGAGTCGGATAAGCAGTTTTTGTTAGGCTTTAATAGACTACAGCCTGACTGGTCTGTATACGACTATCAGCGCTTTCCATCCGTTAAGTGGAAGCTGTTCAACTTGGCGAAATTCAAAGAAGACAATCCAGAGACATATCAACGGCAACTTCATCGACTTGAAGAGTTATTGGCAGGCTGATTTATCGCTCTGGCGAAAAGTTTTGTCTGCCACCTCCCGAAAACGTGTCACTCTCATATAGGCTGAGTATCGCCGCTCACGTTCCGTTGATGCTCTATAATAGCGTCTATCATTGACACCGCGCCTTTACTTAAAACGTACTTTGTCGAACTCACCTGAAAGATAAACCCACACCGTTTTAGCGTGTTGATAACGTTAGACTTATCCTTGAACTTTAACGCGCGTAATACTTGTTGCAGATCCTCGTCACTATCAAGCATATCAATGTCAGCTACCGTTAACCCCTGAGCCGGTTCGCCGAGCAAGTGTAGAGGCTGCCCACGTTGTGTTGCTATACGCGCAAACAATGTTAATACCGCCATAATTTTTAAGGCGGCCTCATTAAATTCGTCGTCTTCTTCGTCTTTAATTTTTGATTTAATGTGGAAAAACTCGCCTTCACCATCATGCGCGAGGACATACCCCAATTGCCAATACAGTGCTTCATAGTGACTATGATTGGTTACCAACTCTTGATACATGGAAGATTCTTTAAAGTCGGCAACGGACTGCACGTATTCGTGTTTGTTAATGATCCCGCCTTCAGCAAACATTTGATAAATGGCGCGTGAAAGATTAGGTGATGTTTGTGAGAACGTATTATTGATTTCCATCAGAACCCTCTGAATGTTGTCCGGTGGCGGTAATATGACGAACGCAGTAACCCATTTCAGTAACAACCCCGGTATCAGGATCTTCTTCACGGATCTGCTTGAATGCCGGTAGTGCTTTAATCGTATACTGTTTGGAGGTAACCAGTGTGCTGCTTATCTCCAGCAAATCAGGTACTTTGAATCCCTCAAACGTGTTTTTGAGCTGTTCATAAGCATGCGCGATAAAATCAACATTCTCCGGCCATGAATGTGATGTCACCCAGCGATTCAGACGAATTGAGTGCCGGATGGCAACAGCGCTGTCTTTTTGAATAACGTCCTCAAACACCAATTTATCGTCGATACTATGGGCGTTTTGTAGGGTCCGGCGTGCCAGCTCATTAAACACGTTACTTAAAAAGGCCGGTTTCTTATCAATCTGTATAGGGGCAGGGCGTTTGATTTTGCCCAGTGTTCGCTCCGGCGCTAAATCCTGCAGATCCGACAACTTGATATTTTTGAGTCGGCGATCAGCACTTAATGTCTTATTATAAGCTTGCTTGATGATGACATAGGCGGACTCAATGGCGTTGTGCTGTGCAATCGCTTCTTTGGTCTTTCTCAGATAAATACTGATATTGTCGGCGACCGCTTTTATTGGCTCGAATAAATCCAGGTATTGCAGATAGTAGTTCGTCATAAGCGCCTGGTACTCCAGGTCGCCATTGCGGACAAAGACATTTTTTAACGCATCAATGGTCAGCAAAATACCATCACCTTTTTCGTAGCGCGTGTCTTTATCCAAAAATGAACTGAGCGGCTGCACTTCGCGACGATAGAGTTTCGAGGCGTGCTCAAATTTAAGCTTCATAGCATCAGGTAGCTCGCGCTCAGCTTCTTCTGCGATATCCTCCTGGAATTGTTCGCCAATCTGCTCCAGCTTCGTAATGTTGGCTTTTATTCGCCCGAGTAATCCCGTGATGTGGGCATTCAATGTGTCGGTCCATTCGTCGTATTCTTCAGTTCCCGGGATAAGTGAGAGCTGCTTCTCATTAATATCCGACAGTATGGACCATATCGGCGTCATGGCTGACAGTAGTGAGGTTTTGTTCAACGGGCGATATAGGCTGATTTTGCACAGACGGAATAAATCAATGATAACCGAGTTAAACCATAACTTTGTCACGCCGTCTGTGGCGCGTCGATCATCAAGCACCTTGGCAGACAATAAATTTTTATAGTCAAAAACGGTGGTTACCTCTTTTTGCTTCTCTGCTGACAAACCTTTTTTATATTCAGCTACCAGATAAAAGAATTCCGCCTCAATCACGGCATTGCCCTGACGCTTATCGGACGTTTCAATAGCACGAAACATAAGCTCACGATGATTGAGCATTTTTAATATGGTTTCGATTGTACTGAAGCGTTTTTGTATCAAGTCCGCCATAACTCACACCTCAAGCGATGATTGAGAAGGAGGTGTATCCGGATGCTCGACGTTCAAATATTCTCGAAACCTCGGAATAGCGGTATTACGCCGCTCTTTGCTGTATGGGTGTGTGGTTAGATTGTCGCGGGTGAACACCTGATAGCTTCCAATGGCTTCGAATACGGCACCGCTTTTCCCGTCCACGGTCACGCCGATAAGGTAATGGCCTTTGTTGTTCAATGTAGCAATGAGCTCAGGGATCTGCGTTGTATCAATGCTGCCAATTTCATCCACGATCAGCGGGAAGGCAATATGCGCAGATTGACTGGCCAGCTTATCAAGGAAGATGTCGCAAAAGTGCGTATTAATCAGCATGTGAGTCGATGTTGATTGTTTTTTGCTATCCCACGAGGCGCCCGCTTTGCGCGTTTCATATCGGGTGCCTTGAATGAGGTGATTAAGCCGCAATTTGCCATCATCGTCACTGACGGCTTTACTATCAACGAATTTTTGCAGCATGCTATACCACTCAAACGGTAACGTATTTTCGGTATTGAGCGAGTCGAAATTACGCCAACTATCAACCAGACTATTGAAAAGGGGCTCTAAATCAACAACAAGCCGGGCTTCTTCAATGTCGTTCATTGAGGCGCCTTCAATATCCCGGTTTATCCGGGAAACGGTGGTTTCAATCTTGTCTTTGGTCTTACTGAGCCGCTCCAGGCGGTTTCTAATATGCGCATTATGACGACGAGTATCCTGCGCCAATACATCGCTGTTGTGTGATAGCAGCTCAAACTTTTGGGCCAGCATATTGAATGTATTGACGACGGCATCATCGCCATCGTCACGCTCAAGCAGTTGATAGTCGTCACTTATCAGGCCGTCTTTGATCAACTCGACAAGTTTCTGTTTGATTTCGTATTTGGCTTTTTCAGCGTCTTGCAGTGCATTTAATGTTCGTTGAAAGCTCTCCTCATCACCGACTTTGTCGCCGGCAGGGGCCTCTTCATCACCTTCTAATACCGCATCGAGGCGCGTTTTCGTAGCCGGGAAGCGACAGATCGCGTTATGATACTGGGATAGCATCATACTCAGCGCTCTAGCCTTATCTTGCGTTGCTGATAACTCACTGCGTAAACGGGTCAGTTCACTATTATCTCGCTCGTAAGCCGTCTCTAGCTCCTGGTGTAATTCAGCATACTCATCCCGGTCTTTGAGCTCTTGTTCATGATCAGCGGTTGCTGAAATGATTCTCTGGCAAGTCGCGGTATAACCCTCGATTTTTTCAATGTCAGATTCGGCGCTTTTAATTTCTCGGGTTAGCACTTCAACCTTGTGCGTGCTATTGACTGCGTTGGTGTTGAGCTCTTTTAATTCCTTGAGCTCTTCTTTTAAATCGAACAGTTCACTCTCAATACCCGTGATATCTTTTTCTGTGATGGGCTGATAGGGCTCACTGAGCAGCGGAATTGACTCATCAAAAAAATCAAGTGATCCGCCGCGCTCTATTAAAAGCTCGCAAAATTGGTTAATTTGCGACAATTCATCGGTGGTTAAATCGCGACCAGGATTCGCTTTTGCAAGATCGCTATTGACTGAATACAGCTTGTTGTAAAGCGGCTCCGGCAGCTGGGCATGCAGGCTTTTTGATTTGTCCCGGATTTTAGCCTCTGCTTTTTTTAGCTCTTGCTCTTTGCCTTTAATGAGCTCCTCAAGTTCTGTAATGCGTCGCTCCCGGGTATTTTGCTCTGTACGGTTCTTATAGTCGCTTTGTTTTTCCTCTAGGTAATCTTCGAGTGAGCCTAGGACGAACGATATACCCTCATCGGGATACGATGCGATGATCTGATCGCATTGGTTTTTTATTGCCGTTTTCTGTTCAATCTCTTTATTTAATCGATTGACTTGTTTCTGACTAACCTGCATATCAGTTAAGGCATTTTGCTTCTGTTGGCTTAGCGTCTTGCATTTTTGTCTCAAGGTTTCAACGCGACGACCAATGGCGTCAGCTTGCTCCTCAAGCGATTGACAATGCACCGTCGTATTTTGATACAGACTTATAAATTGTGAGGTTGCGGCGCTTTTTTGCTGAAGTCTCGAAAACTGCTCCTGAAGCTCGGTGAATTGAGGCTCAAGCGCACGTAATTTTACTAACTGCTCTTTGCGCTGAGTCAGCTCATGCTTTTTGCCGATAATTTCGTTGATATCGATTTCCAGTGTTTCATCAAATGCGTCCTGTGCCTCAACAGCAGTGGCTGTCATTAGCCTAAGAGAGCCCGCATCTTGATTAAACAGCATTTTGACCAGCGCCCTGACGGAGTCGACTGAATTCGCACGGATATTACTAAGTGGAAAGATAGCAAACGGTGTGCTTGCCGGGTTCATGGCATTAAATGAATAGAGCGCTTCTATCAGCTGGTCGCGCTGTGAATACTGCTTAGCATTTTTATTCACTTCACGCAGTCGAGGTACCAGGTCCGAGCCGACCGGACTTGTCGGTCGGGTACCGTTGCCGTCGTCTTTTTGCCAGAACAGATGCTCAATGGCTTCGTAAGGCTCCGGGATAAAGACACGCTGTATTTTGTAATCCCCGCCTCTTGAGATGATTTGGCAGTGACTCTGCGTCCCGCCACCAAGAAGCTGATGCTCCACCTCAAGAATGAGGCGCGAATGCACGGTCGGGAAGTAGTAATTATAGAGTTCGTCCTTGTCGTAGTAACTCTCTTTGTCGTCGCTGTCTGCACCAGAGCGAAAGGCAAACTTATCTTTTGCCTGGTTTACGTTGGTATCCGGTAACAAGAAAAAGCGTACCGCATTGACCAGACTTGATTTACCGACATTACCAAGCCCCATCAGCAAGATATTGTCATTTAATAGCGCTTCAGCATAAGCCATGGATGATGAATCAACAGCAACGATACGCTTGATGATGATCTTGGTAGTGCTCGTATTCACTTGTCTTCTCCTATAAGGACTTCTTGCTCTAAAACGCCCTGACCGGCAATTAATAACTCAACCATCGCGTCAAAGTTGTGGTACCTGGCCTTTTCAATAGCCTTTAAATAATGGGCTTGGTGTTTTGGCTTTTTGCAGTAACGTGCGTAACTGACTAAGTCATCGGGCATCACAAAGTGCAGCTTATGCGCTAGCGTTTGGCTCGCGGTTTCGTATATTTCGATGCCAGCTAAGTCGTAATCCGGGCAGTAATGTATGCGCGGGAATTGAGATAAATAGGTCAGTGCGGCCGGATGTGTGATGGCATTACCACCGGAGAGCAAAATAACCGTGTTGGGCGATAAGTCCCCTAAGCCTACGTTTAGTAAAAAGCGTTCATGCTGGGTATAGCACTCACTGTTCTCTATTAATACCAGCGTAGCATCAGCGGGGATGACTGTTCGTCCGGTAAAGGCGCCGCTGTTGCGACAGGCAATGGCAAAATGATTATCCGGATCACTCAGTAATTTGGCCGTAAAATAGGCTGCAGAGGTACGATGTTGGTGTGAATCCTTTGCGCGCCGGGAGGCATCGACACGCGATGTCGCCGGCGCGAAGCGCTCTAGCCACTGTGCCAGCAGTGCGTTATCAACTGACTCGATCAGATATGTATTTCGGCTCACAAATGAAGGTTTCCCAAGCGTCTCTAAAGAGAGAGCATGTTGATGTAAAAGCTCATCGAGCCGAATCGCGTTGACCGGTTTGCCAGCTTTTATCTGCTGTAGGTACTTATAAATGTTCATTGGCTAGCCTACTCAAACAGGTAGGGGCGCAGTGCCTCAATATTGGCAACAATTAATGGATGCTGACGCGGGTCGCTTTGTATGCCGTGACGACCCAGGCGGTAATATTGCAGGGTGTAATCAACCATAGCGCAGCGCGCTTTAATGACAAAGGGCGCTGTTTGACCATAGTCGTTTAATACCAGCATTTTCCCAGTTTCATTAAGCGCCGGATGTGGAGCAATTTGAATGGGCGCGTATTGATGCCACAACGTATCGATAGCTGGGAGAGTGACACCTTTTTCAGTCATGACAATGTCATTGATACGCCCGAGATTGAAATCGGAAAAACGTTCGCGTCGGCAGCAGTATGCTCTGCAGTGCCAGCGCAACCCATCATGACTTAATTGCTGTGGGATAATGTCTCGTTTCAGCCCCTCGGGATGCGTACGGCTTTTATAAAGGATGGTGGCTTTTGCATTGTTACGGATGGCTTTTAATAACACCCGCGTAATAACAGGACTTGGCGTCGCAAGCGGTGTGACGGCATTATGGAAGGCATCAGGTCCATAAAGCCCCTCAATATAATGAGAGCCAACGGCGAGCATAAACTGAATGTAGTCAGCCCATTGTGGCCGAATGAAGTGCGTTTCAAATGCGTTTGTGGCGACAAACAGCTTTTCCGGATCGCTTGGCATATAAACCAACGCATCAGGATAATGTGTGCGATAATTTGTAATCGCTTTGCTTATGACATTAGCTTGCACCCCAAATAACCGTGATAGTCGAGACGCATTAACACCGCCTTCCCAGAAAGCGAGGTATTCGATTGCTTTATATCGCTCGTACAGCTTCTCATCGATAGCGGGCTTATTATTTGGCATTGTATTGTATGTATTGTTTTCGTGTATACGATAATAGTCAATACATATAGGTGAGGCAACCTGTGTATACGTACAGTAGTAGCTGTTTCTCTGTTGGGCTCGATCCAGGTTTTAAAGACACAACCATGCGCGGATCCGGTTTATCCTTTAGCAATCAACTACATTGGAACTACACAAAAAAATGTGCTAACCATGGCGGTATCGAAATCGAAAAATAAATAACGAGCATTTGCAGTATCATTTGATAGCGTTAAACTCTAACTGTCATTTGATAGAGGTGTCGAGTCATGCACGCACAAGCATTAACGTTTGATCCCGCGCAGTTTCGGGAAAATCACGAAGGGAAAACCGTGGAGAAAGACCAGGTGGCTTTTAACATTGCCGTTCGTATACTGGACTTTTGGGGATTTTCGGACGCAGAGAAAGCCGTTGTATTGGGAGATATTCCTATAGCAACCTTTCGTCGGATGAAAAGTGGCAGAATGCGATCCAAGCTGACAACAGACCGTCGCACGCGTGTTTCATTGATCCTCGGTATTCATGGAGCGTTACGAATTTTATTTTTACAGGACGCGCATAAACAGGAATGGATCAACAATTGCAACCGAGCTTTTGGCGAGAACTCACCGAAAGATGTCATGCTCTCAGGCTCGCTCGTTGGTCTGTATGAGATCCGTCGTTATCTGGACGCCTCAAGGAGCTAATTGACGTTAAAGAGCAGGCTCGCTCCTTTGCCGTAGCAAGCTGTAACATTGGGTCGGCTGGGTTACTAAAACACACTTTAATGCTTTTCTGCCCAAATTTTGTGATCAGCTCAGTGACAAAAGCGTTAAAAACCTGTTTCTGCGCAATTTTCGTGATAAGTCCGGAATCGCTGTTCCGAATCAGCGAAATACACAGAGTTCATTTAATCTCTGAATTGGTAGCTCTTTCTTCATGGTTAAGTGGTGAGTTGATACAGTTTTAGGCAGTATAAGTCACCACTTGTTGGTGCCAATGTTATAAATGCTGCTTATTTATTGCTGTAGACGCAGTCTTTAATTCTGTATTTTTCAAAATGTTCGCAACGATAGTCAAAGTACTCTGTTTCGTCTGCGAGTCGAAATAGAATACCGAAGTCACCGTTTTTTTCGGTGTTTTCTACACGAAAAATCTCGTCAATATCCTGAATCGCGTACTTATCATACTCTTTACGATTGGCGTGACGCGGAATGATGATCGATATCCTTTTTTTGACAACACCTTCCACTTTAGTAAGTTCAACTGCTTCCCGCCAGGTAACAGCTAAATACTGATTCGTAACTGTATACTCATCATCAGTATCAGCATCCGTATCTTTTTCTTCAAAAGTTAGTTCAACAATAAATCTTTCTGCGTTAACTGTGAGTTCGACAAAGTTAAAGCGCATGAGCTCTTTATCATCGAACGCAGTCGTGAACGCATCGTTAATTTGCCACGTTTTATGCACTGCAATGAACATATTGTGAGTCCTTTTTCATTTTGTCAATCGGGTCGGGCTCTAATTTGCTGAGAATTCAATCAGTTTTTGAACTCAGGATTTAGTCTATCGATACTTCTGTAATTATCCAAGTTGTTGTTTTAAAAGGATAATGTCTTGAATAAGCTACTAAAAAATATTTTTTTCGATGAATTTATAGTCACAAAAAGATGGTCGTATTCGCTTGTGATGGCTGGGAGAGATAGCGTTGATTCAATTTCACTTGGCTAGCTTCAAACAAGACAATCCAAGTACATACTGACAAATTTACTGGCATCTGCTATAACAATTAAACGAACATTGTAAATCAATGCATTCAAGCCTGCTAAAACTTGTAGATTTTATTAAATAATTCATTAATAACAGTGTCTTATGATTATTTTTATACCTGCATTATCTATGCGGAATTTGATTTTCTTACTGTTTTATTAGTAATAACGAGAGCTATTTAATCCATGACTGAGGTTGCCGATAACATAACTTTATCATTGAAGTCTGGACCGATGTCGGCGGCTGAGCTTGCTCGAGGTTTGCGGGTTGATGCAACAACGGTTACTCGGCGGCTGAATCGATTGGGTTCACAAGTGGTGATAAAAGCAGGCGAAGGCCGTGCTACTCGCTGGCTACTGCGACGTACCTTGCCTATGCTTCCGGAACAATCTGTACTGCCAATTTATCGTGTTAATGATAATGGAAAGGCGGAGAAAATAGCGCTGTTACATATCGTATATCCGGATGATAGTTATTTGGTGGAATATTTTCGCTCGGATAACGATAACAGCAAGGTTATGTCAGAGTGGAAGTTCTATGAGTCGTTGCCATGGTGGTTGTCTGATATGAGACCGCAAGGGTTCCTGGGGCGCTCTTTTGCTAAACAGCTAAGGGAGCAAGGCGAACGTCTGGATCCTGATCCTAATAAATGGTCGGAAGATACGGTACTTGCGGTACTAGCGAAGTTTCCGCAAGATCATGTTGGTAACCTCTTACTGGGCGATGAGGCATACTCCCGATGGTTAGAGCGTCCGCAGGACACTGTGATCAGTCATGAGCAAGCAGGCATCAAGGCTGATGCTATAGCCCGTGGTGAGCATTTCGATTCATCGGCTAAAGGTGAACAGCCTAAATTCATTGCAAACCTTGATGAGGGAGAATGTATCGTTAAATTCTCTGGAGGAGTGATGCAAACTGAGGTTGATTCAGTCGCGAATCGGTGGGCGGATTTACTGAACTCAGAAGCACTAGCAGCTGCAGCGCTTAATGCTATGATTTCCGACGTTGCTGCTTATAATCGCGCTTTCAATATTGATGAAAGAACGTTGCTCGCGTCTCGGCGGTTTGACCGAACCTCAAAAGGGGGGCGAGTTGGCGTGGTATCCTTTGCGAGTTTGGATTTAGAGTTTGTGGGGCAGGCTAATGGGCATTGGCCTGACATTGCAGACGCTTTGAATCAGCAAGGTGTTATCACCGAAGAAGCGGTGACGCGATGCAAGGTTGCCTGGGCTTTTGGACAACTTATCGCAAACTCCGACATGCATTTAGGTAACGTTTCCGCGCTGAATTTTGATGGGCGACCTTATGAGTTAGCGCCGGTTTATGACATGCTGCCAATGCATTACTCGCCAACCAGTGCCGGTGATTTGCCATCGGAGCCGTTTAACATACGTTTTCATCCGAATGTCCCACGGATTTGTTGGGAAACCGCCTATGCAGCGGCACATGACTTTTGGTCCCGTGTGATGGAAAGCAGTGTTATTAGTCGCCACTTTAAAAGCCTGGCAGAACAGCAACTAAAAGTTGTTGAGGACTATGCGGTCACGATAGAGAGGATGGCATAAATTTACAAATAGCTGTCGAGTATTAATTACTTAAGTTTAGAGCCTGTTCTCAGCAAATACGGTGTGATTAGTCAGCAGATGTTTGATTATGCCACGGTAATGATGACGGGCAGAAGTTGAACATTCAAGACACCGTTTGGAACACTGGAGCCTACGCATACAAAGCAAGGGTAGGCCTGAGTTTAAGATGTAAATGCTGCGAAGGTAAAATCTTAGGGACTCCTGGGTTTTTGCTTTCATTAGTTGTTTTACCCATAAACGCCCTCGATAAGTTAGTGATTTGGACCTTCCAAGTATCACAGACTACGCCAGCTCTTTTCTCATTTTGTCGAAGTTATGGAATTTGGGGCATTGAAGCCGCTTTGATCGGACTAATTTATCCCAAAACTGGGCCACTTACGCCGATTCTCCTCATCGGAGTGGCCCAGCTATGGGAGGAGTGGTGTTGGACCGGCTTTGATCGGACTAATTTATCCCAAAACTGGGCCACTTACGCCGATTTTCTTCATCGGAGTGGCCCCGCTATGGGAGGTTTTGGCATTTGATCGGATTTGATAGGTTTAATTTATCCCAAAACTGGGTCACTTAAGCCGGTTTCCTTGGCAAAGTGGCCCAGCTATGGGAGGTTGGGTCTTGGATCGGATTTGGTCGGTGTAATTTATCCCAAAACTGGGCCACTTAGGCCGGTTTCCTTGGCAAAGTGGCCCAGCTATGGGGGATTTTGGTGTTGGCTCGGTTAAATTTTCAGGTGACGTGCGACGCTCGCTCGGCTGGGTACTGATTAATATCAGGCAGGTAAATTGACATCCTCCCCCACCTAAATCGGTGGGGGATTCCCATTACATGGGCGCACACTAAATTGCTTTAGGTGCAAGTTCCTGCTTCATCGAGCGGCTAACGCCGACTCTCCACAGGCTAACAAGCGGTGTCCCCGCTCTAAAATATTTAATGCACCAACAATGTCTGTATTGTTAGCGGCTTCATTTAAGTTCTCTGAGCAATGGTGTCAACAACCCAAACTTTCAGGCTTTCGCTTGGTGTGAACCGACAAATGAGCCGGAATCAAAAACCGCTGGAGACTTACGAATAACCAACTTCTTTCTGATGTCGAACTGCAAGAATAATCGTTTTAATACCATCGTAACGGTACAGCGCGACATAACCGCTCTGGCCAAAATCAATGAGCCACTCTCTAAATTCAATAGGCATATCATCCAGCGGACGGCCAATCTCAGGTTGGTAAGCCAAAATATGGGCGTTCTTACGAATGCTTTTGACGGCCTCGCGAGCCACTATCGGATCGTTATCTCGCAAAAAATCATGTAAACGTTGAACGTCTGCTAAGGCGGCCGGAGACCAGATCACGTGTGACACGTTGGCAGCTCGGCATCATCACCCGATTCAAGTATGGACAACCATTCATCGGTTTCCGTTTGCGTCAAATGCAAGCCATTACGCTGATAATCTTCCCAGGCACGAAGTGCGTCTTGCTTAAAAGCTTCTCGTTTTTCTTCTCGTTCAACATAATCCTGGATCGCCTGACGCATGATCCAATGTGCTGAACGATGACGAACATCTGCCAAATGCTGCACGCGTTTTTTCATATCATCATTCAGTTTTACGGATGTTGCCATTTTTAACCTACCTAAGTATTAAAAGGTAATACCCTCTAATACTATCGCATAAATGTCGTGTTATCCAATGATGCTTACTGAATACCAAATCAGTGTCTTACCGCATAATTAACTATCGGGTTCTACCCAGATTTTACGGACACATCTAAAACCAGGCGTAATATGCCGATAAGGAGTGTTCATGACCAAGGCAAAAAGCTTTTACACATTCGGAAATCTTGCGCTAAACTACTTAAATCGGTTGTTGTGCTTGAGGAAGCAAAAATGAATACGCTCGAAGCGATTTTTATCGGTGCCGCACCATTTGTCTTGGTAGTCGCGGTTGCACTAACACTTTTCGTTTTTCCGGGAAGTCGGAAAAGCAAGGATTAAGACACGCGTTCTTGATGCAGTCGGTTAAGTCGTTTTACTCAGTGCTGCGACTAAACAGCAAACACACTCGATACCACTTCTACTCATTATCAGCAGAACTATTTATCTCAGCTTACGTTATTGTCATCAACAATCGGGCCACTTAACCACTGCTTATCTTTAGAGTTGAGTTTGAAACTGCCAGCCGGGCTTTTTGATAATAACTCGTCAAGGCTGTACTTGTTGACATGTCCCGGCTTATCGTCTTTCGTTTTTTGTTCACTATTTGGGGTCTGACGGTTCATTCGACACTCCTTCTGTTTAAAGAATTGGCTCGGCTAGCTCTTGCGCCTGACTGGTATATTCATTGAGCCCAAGCAAAAGCTCCGACTCTTTGTGTGAAGGCTTTAATTTTTCTGCCGTTGTCTCATTCATTCCCTGCGCCCCTTTTCTAGGCAACGGATTATCGAGCGTTATTTTTTTTAATTACCTCATTAATAGCGAATAGTCATCAGCGATGCTGATATTGACTAGTATGATGCGTCTTTAAATTTTTAGCAAAAATCCTGATTAAGGCGTTATGATTAGAGTTAAATCTTCAGAAAATCTTCTCATCGAGAGACTATTTTTAAAAGGGTTACGTGCTATGACAACTGGACAATTATGGCTACTGTTGATGCTAATTGTTGGATTAATAATCTTTTTTGGTATCGGTATCTGGGGTATCAATCGACTCGGTGCGTCAGAGAATAACTCCCAGACGTGATTCATACGTTAACGCACTTACGGGTAAGCTTCTGACCAAAGGTACGAAAGAAAAGCCCATCAGGCCAGATAGGGGCTCTCAGTCTTCGGAGGGCTTCGTAGACAGTGATGCCCGAAGCCTTTAACCCTCTCAGAGGCAATTATTTTGGCCGGTTGTGTGGTTGGAGTTACTTTCTTACAGATCAATGGCGTTCTATGGACAAATCCTGACGGTATTTGAGCGTAGAAAAACTTTTTTCGAAGAAGTTTGTAACAAAATGTTACTTTCGGAGAGTCAGTCTAAGTAATCATTTAAAAAAGCAATAATTTTAAATAACCCTTATAAAATTAGGGGGAGGTGTTAAAAGTGAGCGCTTACCATCGGTTTTTATAAAAAATATTTTGTTATATACGCTGCACGATACCGTTTTTGAAAGCCGGTACTAGGTCGGCTAATTTAGCCAGACCTACGGACTTCAAAAAGCTCAAAAAAGCGATAAGCTCGTTTCAAATGCAGTTAAAAAAACGGTTGCTATGAGACAAAAACGCTTGAAATTGAGTGAGATAACATTTGACGTACGAAAATTTAATTTAGAAGCGGTCGCGCGCGTTGAGCGCTTTATTGACGAAATAGTTGAGCGTGACTTATTAGAGCGCATTTGTAAGTCACTGCATTGCGTTCGAGTCGCGAGGCTAGGTACAAAATATATTGCGCTCGATGACGTCTTGTTACTTCGCGAGCTCAGCCTGCGTTTTCATGACTTAAAACTGAAATTTGCAGTCATCAACTTTGATGACGAGCACGAATTTAATAAAGTGCTGATTGACAGTACGGTAACGCAACACCTCAGCGTTACAAGTTCATTCGAACTTTATGCTCATCAGAAGTTTGGAGTTAAGCAATTTAAAGTAGCGGCCTTACTCCGTCTTAATCGCTTGTCTTATGTATTTGGAGTAAGTACTGACGCGATAACGACAGCAATTAAAAAGATGCGATTCCAAGGCGGAAAACTGACGGTATCGAAAAATCAGGCGAGGCCGCCGCGAGCAAGTTTAAAAAACGCACTTGAGGCAAACGAAATCTTTGGCAGTGAGTTGTTTGATGATGAGTAATGTCGACGATAGCCTGCTTGAGGAGATGATTGCGCACTTTCACTACCCTGCCGACAGTATCGGCGAGCACGCCGCAAAACTAAGCCTCTTCTGTCGCTATTTTATCGACGTCAATTTAAGTTTAAGCGCATACCAGATGAATCGTTATCGCGTATTTATTGGCCGACTCGATGCAGAGAAACGAACGAGCGCTGTTATGCAAAACATCCGACGCAAAGACTTGCACTCGCAGCTGCAGGAGCATCCGTTTTTCTCGACGATGTCGTTATTGCCTGATGCGTCGGAGCAATACGCTGAGTCACAACGCTCAGAGCTTCTTTATATCTTACTCGCGCATTTATGCAGTGCGCGCGGCTTTAACGACTACGCGGCATGTTTGCAGTTTTATAATGCGTTTTTAAAAGTCGACTCGTCTGAATGCTGTCGTGTTGATGAGTTAAAAGCGCGAGGTATCACGGCACAATTTGCACTCGATAGTACATTGTCCGAACTGCGCCGCGACCTACGTCAAGTTGCGTTGAAAAATGACAATAAAACGTTAGACAAGGTCGCGCGCTATTTTCAGCCGCCACAGCAGCGGCGGATCGATTTAGCCGCGCTTTGTAAGAATAGCATCATCGATACGACGAACAAGCATACCTTCGCAGAGGTCCGCATGGATGAGGCTGATATTGCGTTAATGCAAACGACAAACCAAGCGGGTGAGGAAGTCGGGCGCTTTACTCAAGTGACGCCGCATCTTGAGCGCACGCAATCACAACGAAAGCGGTCTTATCAGACTCAACAGTCGGCTATTAGCAATGCGCTGAGAAAGCATGAATTAGCACTTCCTTTCTCGTTTTCGAGTGCAACCGTGGGCGAGCTGCGCACAGCGCTAGAATACATCAGTCAAAGCTTTATTTGTGGCGAACTAGAAGACGTGAACTTGCGAGAAGCAAGTATTCTTTTGCGCCTCATGCTCAAAATGTTGACGTTATCCGATGTCGATACGTTTTATTTGCAAAACGTCAGTGCGGGAAGCTCGAGTAAAAAACATGCTGATACGCGTGAAATGAAGGTGCTGCGTTACGATCTCGACGGAGCGCGAAAACATGTATTCGCGCAGCTGATATTGCCTGCCAAACTCATTGATACGAGCCCCCCCGCGGATGATTATCTATACGAAGAGAGCTGTAAAAATTTAAAGGTAAAGCTGCCAAACCCTCTTGGTAGCTTATTAAATATCGTGTTGCGAAATAAAAGCAACTCACCCGAGCGTAATGACGCTGAGCTTAGTAACGTACTGTTTGTCGATGAAAAAAGCTATCGCGGTTTCATTAATCATGTACTTAACGAGACCGGACTGAAAAAAAGAGGCGTCACCCGACGCGCATTTGAAACAACATTTTTTCAGTTTGCACGAGAGCAAGCCCCCGAAACGTTTCTTAACTTCTTAAAAAATCAGAGTACGGTGCAAAGTCACTATATCAACGTGACGAACGAGGAGCTCGAGGTAACGCTGTTAAGCGCTTGGGATAATTTTGTCGACAACGTAGGTATACGTATTGATAGCAAGGATACACACGAAAATAAATCTGACTCAGGTTTGTCTGACTTTGCCGATAACGAACGACAAGGCTCCGATCGCTCGATAAAAGATGACGCGTTAACACTTTTATACGAGCAGTTAATTAACACACTGTCACAGCAAATTGATGATAGAGCGACTGTTGACGCATTCAATAATGTCGCGCTTTATTGCTATATGCGAATCGCGACAACTGTGGCGCTAAGACCGGTATCAAAGCCGTTTCCGGCACGCCATCACTTTGACAAAACGAGCGGATTATTAAGCGTTCGAGATAAACGCGTTCATCATAAAGATGAGCGGCGCCTTATTGTGCTCAACGATGTATTGTGTCAGTTACTTTGTGCAACCAGCACATTATGCGACACGCTGTCTGCTCGCCTGGCGATAGAGCGGCCGACGGCTTTAGTAATGTTATTGTCGGTTGACAAGTCAGGCACATGTCGCTGGGAGCATTTATCAAAAACGCGCGTTGATGCACAAATTAAAACGCTTATTGATGATGAGCTATCGGCGCAGGCGTTTCGCCATGTTGCGGCTAATGCGTTTCTTAATTCATCGCTCGATGACTTCTCTCAAACATCGCTGAACGGCTTTATGAATCACTCGCGCGTCGGTGCCGGTTTGTTGTCGAATTACAGTCTATTTGATATCCGCCATATCGCCGCACAGCAAAGGGCGCGTATGCAACCGGCCGGTGAACAAATAGCAGCAAACGATGCATGCGTTCTCGATATGATAAATTGGTTGGGAAGTGCACTATGAGCGATTTTACTCAAACAGATATCGCCCGTGCGCTAATCAGCGCTCATAAGCTTGTGCGCAATGAAGTCGACGTTGTTTTTGCGGTATTAAATAAGCATTGTCGCGACGCGCTTAATGCAGATAAACAGGTTGCAGAAAACTATCTACAACGCCGTGCGCTGAGTGTTTATCAACATGCCACTACCAACGAGTTGCTTGAAGCGCTGTGGCTGAGTATGCGTGCGCTTTATCTCTTTAAAAGCGAACATCAGGCGTTAATTCAGCCCGTTGAATTTCGACCCTTAAAGCAACAAGAAACGCTCATTAATGAGCATAACCCTGTCTTTTTGCTCCAATCGTTACTCGAGCGAAAGCTTGACGACGCAATCGCCTCATTATCGTTTTTTCAATTTAGCGACACGCAGCGCTATTTGTTACACGCCTTATCCATTGCCAAGCGTTCGCATATCACCGATAGCAAAACGTTATTGTCGGTGCTTGAGGCTAAGCAGAGAGATTTATTGTGTTTCAGCGATTTACACAGAGCATCGGTACTGATAGAAACGTCGCGTCGCCAGCGCGTGTGGTTAGACGCGGAAGCTTTGTTGCACCTGCGCCGAGCTCAGGCGATCCAGGCTTCAAAAAAGCAACTTTTAAACAAGGCATTTGAGCAGTGGTGGCAAAAGATAAGAGCGACAGAGCCGGCGATGGCGTCTACCGCGCTGTCGTTTAATGATGCGCTATTGGCACTTAACTTTCAGACAACGCCGATCGCTGAAATATCGCTATCAACTGTTACCACAGTATTGTCTGATGAGTCGCTGATTTTGGCGCTATCAGGTCAAATTAATGAGGAGGAAAGCGAGGCTCAAACGCATCATGTCAGTCGTAAACGACAACGCAAGACAGCGATTGCAGCGTTGACGGGTGACACATACGATAAAAAAACATTTGGTGTTGATTCCGGGCTGAGACTAGCATTTTCGCCTGAGCACCGCGCCGGGAATGTCGATAGGCAGTTGATTGATGCACTGCGTCGCATTTTATCCACGTACGAAGAGCAAGTGTACATACCTGGCAGAAGCGGCAAAGCGCTGAAGAGGGCGCGCTCTGCGATAGAGCAACTGCTTTTCAACACATTGGGTGAAGATGCGGAGCAAGCTCCATCGGTATTAGCGCAATTATTAGCACTTTTTTGCGCTGACTTGTTTCTCTTTGGCAGCGCGAGCAAAAAGCGACTAAAAGCAAGCTCGATACGAAGCTATCTGTCGACACTCAGCGTGTTTTTGGTTGAAACGTTGAGCGATGAGGAATTAGTTGTTGATGCCCAGTCTAATGTTGATGCGCTCTATGAGCTTACGCATCGTTTAGCTGATGCCATTTCTGATCTTGAAGCTACTGATAAGCAGAGCACGGTGCTGCGATTTTTGCAGTATGCTCATGAAATATCAGAGCTTCGATTGTATGACTTTGATGAGCTTGAGCTTGCTGGTGTAACGGTAGAGAGTGTCAGAGCGCACTTCATTCCAGCGCAACTATTCGATTCGACGTGTCATGCGTTTCATGCGATGCGCTCAAGCGCGCGTGAACAAACAGCTTTAATGATGCAACTTTGCTATTACGCTGGATTAAGACGCAACGAAGCGTTACTACTTGCCGTTGATGATATCAATGTCGAGAGCGATGTGCTTTATGTGACAAAGTTTGCTGGTCGAAAAACGGCCAATGCGCCACGTAAAATTTCTCTGGCGTTATTACCGCAGTCGTTTTATCTGTCGCTTTTGAATTACGTTGAGATGCGCTCTAAAACCCATGATCGACTGTTTGATGCGCAAACCGTGCAAGTGCATGAGCGCGAGTTTATGGCGCTTTTGCGTGAGCAAACTCAAATCCCCGATCTGGTTGTTCATTCGCTACGTCACTGCGCGGCTAATAATTTATTGCTTGTTTTAGCGCAAGGTGCGTTTCCGTCCATCCAGGCTGCCATTGGTCGATATTTTTTGACACAACAGAATTCAGGTGAAAGTCTAACCAAAGAGCCGCACGAACTTTTCTCATCTAAGCAGTTAGAGCGTATTCACCAGGCTTTGTCAGCGGAAGGGAGAGCGCTTAATAGTTACTTTCCGATCCTTGACTTTTTAGCGATGATGTTAGGGCACGCGACGCCAGCAACCTCAGCAGCAAGCTACCTCCACTTTTTTGACCTGGTGACATTTGAATTAAGCTCTATGCGCGCCTCACCGCTTAACAAAAGCGTATTGCATAATCTGTTGCCGCAGACGAACGCGCGCTTCGAGACGAGCAAGCGCGTGTTTACGAGTAACCACGCAGAAAAAGCGCTATTCAAAACAGCGGCTTTTGGCTTAGCGGATGCGAGAAAACTCAAGACGCAGGTGCAACCGTCAGCTCAGCCTGTTGATACGGTTATCACGTTCAGTGATTTCATTGATGCGCTTTATGATTACCAGTATCGCCCCTTAAGTCATTTATCCATAAGTAAGCACGTACAACGCTATTTCGAAGGGTTAACTGAGCTTCCCAATGTACAGTTTTTACAGCAATTATCGCCGAGAGCTTTCCCGACCTGGATCCGTTTTCAAGAGCGAATGACAGCGCAGCGTTGGCTGTCGGTTGAGCAAAATGCAATCAGCACGTTGAAAAGGTGTTTAAAAAAAGAGACGGTCAGCAATAAGCGCGATGCTGAGCAGATACTTCGTGCATTTAGAATCTTGGGCTTAGGGGATTGCATCATGGAGCTGAATTGTGATGATGGCTCGTGGAGATCACTTATTGAAAGAGTTGATTATCAAGTCAGGATCAAAGAAACAGAGCAAAAGAAGGAGGCGTCACGAGTTGAAATGCGGATAAAACCGTACCGTTTACGCTGGCCGCTATGGGATAAACTACCGAACCTCTTATGCTCTTTAGAGCTCTATGCGGCGTTTCGACAAGTTGATGAAGAGACGGAGAAATGAAGTTAACGATACACAACGATAACTTAGTGCAATCAATAGAGCTTATGATGAAGCTCTCTGAAAAAACGAGTAACAATATTGATGTCGACCACTCGGCCGTCATGGAAGTCGACCTTTTGCAGAATTGTCTTGTTATCGCTACGCCTCCCGGATTGAAAAAAGGTTTCTCTGAAGTTAAGCGCACCATTCTTTACAAAGAGGAAGCAAAGAGCGCATTACTTAAAATCGATTTGGCAGCCATACAGCGCTTTAGCGCACAGCTAAAGAAGTTACCGTATCTAGAGCTCGAGGTTGACTTAGAAAATGAGCAGCTGGTGCTCTCTGGTGCAACTCATTTGTCAGAAACGCTCATGCAACGGGGGCTTTTTGAAGATGAAACCATGCATAGTGAGCAGGTCGTTTATCGTATGAGCGCTCAGGAGATTGAGCGTAACGTGCGGATGGAAGCAGTCGGGGTGAGAGATGATTATCAGTTCTCTTATCAGATTGATCACAAAGACATTATGTTGTTCGAGCGAACGTTAAAATTAACGCGCAATTCTACCGGCGGAAATTCTGTCGTCGCTAATATATCTTTGTTTCCGCGAGGGATAGCGTTGCTCGTCAAAGGAAAAGAGTTTCAAGTGCTCGCACGCGCATTTGCTGCTGAGTCGCACGACAATGTCAATAAAGAGCCACTCCGGCTCACGGTGACGCGGGATAAACTTGGGCTTCTGAATCATGCGCTGTTGATTGTTGCTCGTCAGAGAAATAGTGGTATCCGCTTCTCTCGCTCGCAGATTGTCGTCTATTCAGACTCAATGGAGTTTAGGATTGATTTGGGGGAGGCAGATAGGAAATTAACACCGCTGAGGCTTTTAAAGCAAGACGGTAAGATCGTGGTAATGGCGAACAAGTTAATTCATGCCTTAAAAGAAATTGATGTTGCTTCTCAAAAGTACCCACTGAATTTGAGGTTAACTGGAGAGCCGGTACTGGAAGTATCGTTAGCAAACAAATCTCGCTATGCAGCTCACCGGGTCGCATTGAAAGTTGATGATGCTGCCGCATTTACTCATAAAACGATAGAGGTCAGTCGCGCGTTGATGTTTCGAGCAACCGAATTATTTGCCGACGAGGATCTGTTAATGACCTTCGAGAAAGAACGAGAGGCGATCACGATAGAGTTTTCATCGAAGCAATCAAAAAGCACTGTGTTGTTAGATGCTCGACTGATCAGCCCTTCTTAATAAGCTTAACTAATAAACAATCTATGTGCTCAATGGTTCAATAAGGCTTTGTTCGAAATTTGACCTTCCCTCAAAACGCTGTATATTTGTACAGTATTGACTGATATATGAAGGAAGCCTGGCCATGATTCACTTGCGCACACGCCATGACAATATTCTCGAATATGATATTTGCTGCTTTGGCACGCGATTTCGAGAGTCATCACGACTGATCGCAACGCCTGCGAATCAGAAAAAGCTGGAAAAGCACGTAAAACAGATGAATGCGGAGTTGGCCTTGGGGGTTTTTGATTATGCAGAGCATTTCCCTGAGTCAAAGAAGTTAGAAAAATATGCCCGGCTGAGACGCGCAAAACAACCCGATCAGGTGGCGCCATTATTTTCTGATTACGCGCAGCAGTGGTTCGAGCGAAAGCGTCACGAGTGGAAAGTCAGTTACTGTGAAAGCTTGGAGTCGACGTTATCCCGCTACCTTTTACCGGAATTCGGTAACACCATTGTCAGTGACATTACGTTAGCTCAGGTACAGCGGTTTAGAAGTAAGTTGTGTGAGCGTATTAATAATGAAGGTGGCCGATGTTTGTCTAATAAACGAATAAATATCATTCTTGTCCCACTGATCAGTTTACTCTACTTGGCATCTGAAGAATGGGACTTCGAGTATCCGCTAAAAAAACTTAAGCCGCTGAGAGAGGAGCCAAGCGATCCGCGGCCAATGACCCAACAACAAGTAAAGTCGTTTCTGAGCGCAGTCCCCCAAAATTGGCACGACTATTTTTTGGTTCGTTTTCATACAGGAATGCGAAGCTGTGAAATCCATGGGTTGCAGCTGGAAAATATCGACTTTGAGCATCATTTGATTCACATTCGGTTCAATTATGTGCGGGGCCGGTTAACTGACGTAAAAACACCAAAGTCCCGCCGAGATATTGTAATGACACCAACGGTTGCCGCGGCACTTAAACGAACAATGAATAGTAGAGCCCCACAAGGAAATTTTGTTTTTAATTCCAAAGGAGGCAAACCAGTAACAATGTATGAAGTGTCCAATAAGGTATGGTACCCGACACTTGAAAAAATAGGCATTGCTCCACGGACGCCCTATGTTACTAGGCATACAGCCGCGGTGTTGCACTTGGCGGCTCATGAAAATCCGCTATTCGTTTCCCGACTGTTAGGACACAGTTCAACTCGCATGCTTTATGATGTCTATGCGCCTTACGTGGTGGATGCGGTACGGAATGATGGGAGTGCCTTTGAGCGGTTAATGCAATGAATATTAAGAGAGTTGTGAAACACAATATGTAACAGAGTTGCGGCTGGTAACTCTATCGTCTCTGGAGGACAAGCTTTAGCGTCTTATTGTAAAAGACTACCGTAGCTTTTTTGTTAGTTAACTTATAAAATGCTGCGATTATTGAAGTGTTTAAAAAACGCATAAAGGGGAAATACTTTGGTCTCGTTGAAATCTTTCTTGTCTGGTTCGGCATTATACTGTGCGGTACTGCTATTGGTTGCTT
The DNA here is from genome assembly GCF_004364275.1 of Idiomarina sp. H2. Lineage (NCBI taxonomy): Bacteria > Pseudomonadati > Pseudomonadota > Gammaproteobacteria > Alteromonadales > Idiomarinaceae > Idiomarina > Idiomarina sp. H2. The sequence continues at coordinate 162,048 of NZ_SNZY01000006.1, read as the reverse complement.
CAACTTTTGGAGTAATGAATTCGGCTAGCGCGCAGTCTATGCCAAGTCAGAGCCAAATAGAGCAATTTAAAAAGCTCCCCCGGGCCCAGCAAGAAGCTTTGGCACGTCAGTATGGTGTTGACCCTGGCCTGTTGAATGGTTCGACTAATAGTTCATCGAGTTCGTCACAGCAAAGTGAACAAGAGCCGGTAGTCACTCCGCGCCAAAACAGTAACGGTTCAGAAAGTAACGAGGAGCAGGCACGGGAGAGGACTAAAAGAAAAGAGGAACCTAAGCCTTTTGGTTATGATTTGTTCGCCGGGGAGCCTCAAACCTTTGCGCCTACCTCGTATGCACCCGTTCCTTCAAATTATATTATGGGAGTGGGAGATACCGTAAAAGTACAGCTTTTTGGTAAGGAAAGTCGGAGCTATGAGCTAACAATTGATCGTGAAGGGAAAGTATTTTTGCCTGGTGTTGGAGAACTGACATTAAACGGACTGAATTACAGTTTAATGAAGGAATTGATTCAGAGTCAGGTAAAAGAGCGCATGATTGGAATTAATGTTGCCGTCTCGATGGGTAGTTTGCGATCGATTCAGGTGTTCATAGCGGGCGAAGCGTATAAGCCTGGTTCCTATACGGTCAGTTCATTATCGACAATCAGTCAGGCACTTTATGTTGCAGGTGGTGTGTCTGATATTGCTTCATTACGATCTATTCGATTAATGCGAGCGGGTGAAGTGATTGCTGAATTTGATTTATACAATCTCCTTCTAGAGGGTGATGCGTCGGGCGATACTTTGTTACAAAGCGGCGATGTGGTCTTCATTCCACCCCGGGGCGAGATGGTGACGGTGAAAGGGGAAGTAAAGCGGCCAGCTTTATATGAGTTAAAAGGTGACGAAACAATACATGATGCTTTGCGTTTTTCTGGCGGAGCTGGGGAAGATGCGTATTTGTCTGTTGCGCAGTTACAACGAATTACTAATGGTAAACGTCTAATCAAATCGATTGACTTAACCTCTGATAAGCAATTGAGTCAGCCCCTTAAAGGCGGTGATGTGCTGACTTTAAGACAAGTATCGGATTCACTTGATAACAGTTTATTGCTTGTTGGGGCGGTGTCGCGCCCAGGTTATTATGAGTGGGAAGAAGGCTTACGCATAAACGATGTTTTGCGTGATAGTCGCTACGCACTGCTCGACCAGGCTGATTTAGACTACGGTTTAGTGGTGCGAGAAACCGGACCGAAAAGGGACATTAGCCTTTATCAATTTAACGTAGCTGAAGCGATAAGTGGGGATGCAGAAGAAAATCTTGTTCTGCATGAACGCGATCAGATTGTTATTTTTAGCCGCTATCAGACGAAACAAGAGGAAGCACAGCAACTTTCTCGTTTTGCAATGAGCAAACGGGAGAGGGCCATTGAAGAGCAAAAGCTGAAAAGTGCTAATGTAAAAACACCGGATACCGGTGAAGTAAAAGAAGCCACGGCTCTTTTTGGTACGCCCGATAGGGATGACACTAAGATATCAGAAGCGAATTTAGCGGCGTACTCCCGAGAGAAGCTTTTAGAGCCAATTATGCTTCGTCTTCGGCAGCAAAGTTCGACTTCTGCAAGTGCTCCTTTGGTTTATGTCGCCGGAGAAGTGAATTATCCGGGCGTCTATCCGTTAGTTGAGAATGCCAGTGTTAGTCGGCTTTTAGAAGCCGGAGGCGGTGTGAAAGATTCCGCGTATCTGGCTCGTGCCGAGGTGACTCGATTCAGCTTTGGTGATGGCTCGGGTCAAACCGAGTATTTAACGGTAGCGTTGAAAGATGTACTGAATGGTGAAACTGATGTACCAATTCAGGGCCGTGACAGGCTGAACGTATTGAGTATCCCTGAATGGCAAAATACTTATGAGGTGACGTTGCGTGGTGAAGTCCGGTTCCCCGGTACTTACGCCATTAAGCGTGGTGAAACGTTAACGCAGCTAATTGAGCGTGCCGGTGGCTTTACCGAGCATGCCTTTATAGACGGCGCCATTTTTACTCGTCAAGAACTTCGAAAGCGGGAAGAAGAACGCAAGCGTATATTGGCTCAAGAACTACAAAAGGAAGTAGCCGGTAATATGATGACAGGAACCGGTGATAGCCGCGTGTCCTACAGTGAAATGCGAACGCTTTTGTCTGACTTGTTATCGGCAAAGCCGGTTGGCCGGCTGATTATGGACTTGCCCAAGTTACTCAGTAGCAATGGTGCTAATGATGTGCAGTTAAAAGACGGGGATACGCTGCATGTACCCTCTAACACTGATTCGGTTAGCATTATGGGTGAAGTGCAAATGGCAACTTCATATCGTTTCGACCCTGAAGTGAGCGTTGGTGAATACATTGAACGCAGCGGCGGTACGAAAGAAAAAGCCGACGAAGAACGTATTTATATTGTTAAAGCGAACGGTGCCATTGAACCTTATGAGAGCGGTAGCAGCTGGTTTAGCTTTAGTAGTAATAGCCAATTAGGGCCGGGTGACACCATTATTGTGCCCATGGATACAACCTACACTGAGAACTTAGAGTTGTGGTCACAGGTTACTGGCATTGTTTATAATTCGGCTATAGCCATTGCGGCAATAAACGGGCTTTGACTGTAAAGCTATATAAATGCTATTTGCATTTTAAGGTGTAGCGGCATAATATGAAGCTTGCTGTTAACTGGAATGTTTTCAGTCTCAGCGATACATGTATCTATATCTCTGGAGTGAGGTGAATATTATGAAAACTTTAGCATTATCAGTTATTGCTGCGTTAGGTTTAGCGACCGCACCAGCAATGGCACAGCAAGAAGGTTCGACCGGTGCAGCCGGCGCATCTGCTTCAACTGCCGGTATTGGTGGTTTGTCTACTCAGGCATTAGTTTTTGCAGGTGTTGCAGGGGCAGCAACTGTGGCAGCGGTTTCTGACAGCTCTTCTAATTCAATTATTGATGACGAAGATCCTGAAAACCCAGAAGAGCCAGGTACAACAGTAACCGTTACTGGTACTGGTACAAATACTTACACAATTACTGTTCCTGTTCAGTAATTGTTTGCGGTTTAGTGTAAGTTGGTGAAGCGCTTCGCTGAACTTACTGAAAAGAAACTGTGATAAAATACCGCCGTAGGGCGGTATTTTTTTGTCCGGTGAACTTTACTTTTGACTTAAGCTGAATAAGAGACTCGTTCATGTTAATTCGCTATTGCCTGCTCGCTTTGTTTGGGGTTGTTACCTACGGATGCACCGCCGTTACCGACGAGGTTCGCGAAACGGTTGAATACGCTTTTAAAACACAGCAGGACGCTGAGCTTTCTTCTGAAGAAATAGAAAAATTTCCTTATACCTCGCTTTACGCACAGTGGGAAGAAAAGTCACGCACTTTAATAGTGCTGGGTTTTATAGATAAACCGAACGACAGGCACTTTATTACAGCCGAGAAAGAGACGTTAGTTATACGTAACGGACGTATTATTCGAACTCAGAATTTAAACGGTGACTTACTAGCCGCTTCAAATCTAGAGCAAGACCCGTTGCAATGCATTGTAAATCAACCTAATGATTGCAAGAGCCGCTGGCAGCGTAACTACGACTACCAAATGCAGGAACGAACATTTAGCCGTACTGTTGTATCTCAGTTTTCGGTTGTGGAAGAGCAAACTCTGGAAATGCCTTTTGGTAAAGTGAACGCCACTTTAGTGCAAGAGAAAGGCCGCTTTGAGCTTAGCGGTGAAACCTTTACAAATCGTTTTTGGATTGAAAGCGACGGGCATGTGGTAAAAAGTGAGCAACAGCTATTTCCCGGTGAAACTTCTCTTACCTTAACTCAAGTGACCTGGATAGGTCGTGATTATTCTAATAAAGCAGCGAAATGAGTCCGTTCATGAAAAAAACATTGTTACTTCTCCTCCTGTTAGCCGCGTTTTCAATTTCTGCTTTTCCGGCAATCGGCGAAACTCAGAAAATTGCGTTTGACGGACCGGTGCGTCTGCAGCAGGCGTTATCAGCAATGGAAGAGCGGGGGGAGTTAGAAAACATTTATTGGCCAACAGCTCGTTTGGTCAAGGTTGATGAACAAAAAACGGTAGATGAAAAAAAGCGAAAAGTGCTGGCAGAGTTAGCCGAGTTGGAAAACTACTGGCGTAACCGCAGAGAAACGAATAAAGCCGACTCCGCTGCTATAGTGGCTCGTCAGATAAAAGCTTGGCACTTAGGCAAGCAACTGGTAGGCGAAATAAGTATTGAGGGCGCGCGTCAGCAGCTAACTGATAACCCGTTGTTGCCGAAAGGCCGGTACGAGTTGGTAGTAAGCGCTAGGCCAAATTTTGTTTATGCCTATGGTTTGTTTTCTGAGCCGGGACGATATGAGTTTCACTCAGGTAAAACCGTGGCTCATTGGATAAACAGTATTGAAGCAGAAGCTCAATTACTGGCCGCTTATAATAAAACTAAAGCGATAAAAGTGTCGGTTTCGGGTGAAACTGAGAGTAACTGGGGTTACTTTAAACAGGATGATACAGAGCTTTTACCGGGCAATATTTTATGGTTAGGTTTTGAGCAAAATCAGCTGCCGCCCAAGTTTAAGAATTTGAACAGTAATATTAGGGAGCTTTTAAAGCATTTTGTTGCGGATGAGTCTGTCAGAAGTAAAACGAATACGCCTTTATATACACTGAGTGATGCACCGACACCTAAAAACCATTGGTCGCGTATGGATTTATCGCCTAGCTATAATAATTATGGCTCTGTAGGTTTAATGCAAAATCCAACTGCGCGTATGGCGAAAGAGGGTGAGTTAGCGATCACTTATTCTGATATGGACGAGTACCGACGTTACACAGTCAACTTGCAACTCTTACCCTGGCTTGAAGCCACCGCATTCTATACACGATTCCCTAACCGTCTATACAGCCAGGTTCCAGGGTTTAGCGGTGACTCAATATTGACCGACAAAGGCTTTGATGTAAAAGCCCGCTTATGGCAAGAAAGTTACTGGTTACCTGAAGTGAGTGTGGGCTTACGAGACTTAGCGGGCACGGGGCTTTTTGATGCCGAGTATATTGTGGGCAGTAAACGTTTTGGTCCAGTCGATATTAGCTTAGGCGTCGGTTTTGGACGTTTAGGGACGTACGATGATGTGTCTAACCCTTTTTGCGAGATATCTGACGAGTACTGCGATAGAAAAACAGGATTTAGCGGAAAAGGGGGGGAGCTGGAATACGACCAGTGGTTTACCGGGCCCATGGCGTTGTTTGGTGGTGTTGAATACCAAACTCCCTGGGAGCCTTTAACATTAAAAGCTGAGTATGAAGGCAATGACTATAGCCGTGACAATGCCGGTGTGCCTATTGTTGCAGACAGCCGCTGGAACTTTGGAGCGAACTACCAGGTCACGGATTACTTCGACGTACAGCTCAGTTACGAGCGTGGCGATACGCTCATGTTTAACTTTAGTTTGCGCACCAACTTTAATGAGCTAAATCAGGTGAAAACCACTCCGCCTAAAACCCAGCCGCAGAAGCCAAACGCTAATAAGCTGAAGGATGTTGACTGGATAGCTATGCGGAGCGAAATGATTAAACAGGGTGCGTTTAGTGGCGCTCGTTTTGCCGCAACCGATGATGAAGTGACTATGTACGCGTATCATCGTCGTTTCCGGAACAGTGACGAGGCCTTCGACCGTGCTGCGCGTATTATGGCAGCAGAGCTTCCTGAGTCAGTAAAAACTTACAATATGGTTGATCAAGCGCTGTTTAATCCGAGTGTGAATACGCAGGTTAATGCCGAAGAATTTAAACGGCGAATTCGAAACGAAGAGCCGGGTAAGGGCGTTGATGAAACCAAGGAGCTTTTCACGCGCTTGGATCCGGAAGAGCCACCGGTTAAAGACAGTGACGAGTGGAAACTTAACCCTGACTATCGTTTCAGTAACAGTTACGGGCTAAAACCCTTCTTCAAACAAGACTTCGGCAGCCCCGAAAACTTTCAGACGTATCAGTTGGGTGTCTTTGCTTTTGGGCGCCGTTGGTTAGCGGAAAACTTAGAAGTGTTTGGTGAAGTTGGCTTTAACGTGGCAAATAACTACGACGAGTTTAACTTCCTGGGTGGTGGGCCGTCTGAATTACCCGAAGTGCGCACTCAAGTAAGACGTTACATTAAAAATGATATTTGGTTAGACTCTGCGCAGGCTACTTACCATAAACGGCTTGGTGAGGACTGGTTTGCGATGGCTTATGCTGGGTATTTAGAGCGCATGTTTGGTGGCGTTGGGGCTGAGGTTCTATATCGGCCGATAGACAGCCCATGGGCTTTTGGTGCGCATATTAACCGAGTGCGACAACGGAACTATACTGGCGGTAGTGGCTTCTTAGATTACGAGGTAACTACGGGGTTTGTTAGTGCCTATTATCAAATGCCGTGGTTGTCAGATACCTTATTACAACTCGACGTTGGTCAGTTCCTGGCCGGTGACCAAGGCGTTAATGTGACGATGCAGAAGCGCTTTGATAGCGGTGTCATTGCCGGTGCATTTGCCGCCTTTACGGATGTGTCGGCCGAAGAGTATGGCGAAGGAAGCTTTACCAAAGGCTTTTTCATTAGTATTCCGTTTGACCTGATGAGCGTAAGACATACTCGTGAGCGTATTGGCTTTACCTGGGTGCCGCTGTCTCGTAACGGCGGTCAACAGTTGCAACGCAGAGCGCGTTTGTACGATTATACAGACGACAGAGCGCCGTTTTATAACCGTTAAAACAGTCTGAAAAGGATGTAGACATTGAAACTTTTTAAGCTACTAATGCAGCTGCCTCGCAACGTTAAGCGAGGCATTGGCCTAATTATGGATATAGGCTCAATAACTGTGGCTATGGTTTTAGCGTACTTACTAAGCTTTGATGCCATAATGCCATTGCGCTGGTCGCAATGGATTATTCTTGGCGGTGTAATTTTAGGGATTACGCTAATTGCTTTTATTCGTTTTGGTTTGTACCGGGCGGTAGTGCGTTATGTTGGCTTTAAAGTATTAAGCCTGGTGTTTTTTACCGTTATACTCAGTGGCGCACTGCTGGCGGTTGGTGCCTTGTTAATGGGTATTTCTTTGCCCGTGTCTGCTGTTGTGAATTATGTGCTTATTGCCTTTTTACTGACCGGTGGCAGCCGGCTGGTGGTCCGCGAGGGGTATCAGCGGGTAATGAGTCGGCAGAAGGACCGAGTCATAATTTATGGCGCAGGCTCTGCCGGACGGCAGTTGGCGCAAGCGATATCTAATGGCGATGAGTTTCACCCGGTGCTGTTTGTTGATGACGACAGCGGTTTACAGAACACCTCGGTGTTGGGGTTAAAAGTGATACCGCCGGAGAATATTGACAAGGCGATTCACGAACTTGGCGTTCAACGCATTTTACTCGCTTTGCCCAGCACGCTGCGCTCGCGTCGCCGTCAAATTCTGGATGCTCTGGAAGCCCTACCGGTAAAAGTGCAAACCGTGCCGGGCATGGCCGATATGGTGAACGGCGACTTGTCGATTGACCAGTTACAGGACGTTAGGGTAGAAGATTTGCTCGGTCGGGACCCGGTAAGCCCTGAGCCGCAGTTAATGGAAAAACACATTACCGGACAAACCATACTGGTTACCGGGGCGGGTGGCTCTATTGGCTCTGAGCTTTGCAGGCAAATACTTAAGCAGCGACCTAAGGCGTTGGTATTGTATGAGTTGTCTGAATTTGCTTTATACGCTATTGAGCGCGAGTTAACGCAAATTTGCCAGCAACAGGGCATTGGTGCTGAGATCATTCCAGTGATAGGCACAGTACAGCGGCGCAACCGCATTGAAACCGTGCTGAAGGCTTTTACCGTGGACACTGTATACCATGCGGCGGCTTATAAGCATGTGCCTTTAGTTGAGTACAACATGGTTGAAGGCGTGCGCAACAATGTATTTGGTACCTGGCATACGGCGGAAGCAGCTATCTCGGCTGGTGTTAAGCAGTTTGTGTTAATTTCCACCGATAAAGCCGTGCGGCCCACTAATGTCATGGGTACCACCAAGCGCTTGTCAGAATTAGTATTGCAGGGGCTGGCACAACGCCAACGCGAAACGCGCTTTTCTATGGTGCGTTTTGGTAATGTATTGGGCTCGTCGGGCTCCGTGGTGCCGTTGTTTAAAGAGCAAATTGAACACGGCGGGCCGGTCACCGTAACGCACCCCGATATTACCCGCTTTTTTATGACCATACCCGAGGCTGCGCAGCTCGTGATACAGGCTGGCACCATGGGACATTCCGGCTCGGTGTTTGTGCTGGATATGGGTGACTCGGTTAAAATTGTCGATTTAGCTCGTAAAATGATCCGCTTGTCTGGCCTCGAAGAGCGTACCGAGAAGAACCCGCATGGTGACATTGCCATAGAGTTTAGTGGTTTGCGCCCGGGTGAAAAGCTATACGAAGAACTGCTAATTGGCGACAATGTGGAAGCCAGTGACCACTCGCGTATATTGCGTGCCAATGAGCAGTCGCTAAGTTGGGACGAAATGGAGAAACTGCTGGGACTGTTGGATGACGCCTGTCAGCGGTTTGCGATAGACGAGCTGCGTCAATTATTGCTGGACGCCCCAACCGGCTACGCACCAGCTGACAACCAGATTTGTGATGTTATTTGGAATAAACACCGCACCTGTAGTGAAGACGAAACCGATGTTGCCTGACGTATAAAAGGACGAAATAATGATTAAAAACGGACCTTACTTAGCTTTAGATATCAGCTACCAGAAGCTGTCAGTGGACGAACTACTCGAAACCGCGGGCAAACGCTTGCCAGAACACTTCGATCATTATCGTCAGCAATTGTGCCGCGGAGAATACCGCAACGTAAGCGAAGACCGCCCGGTAACTCACGTACTCAGCCGTTCTGTGCATGCGGTGGCTAAACAAAGCAACCGCAAAACCCGCTTTGTGGATACCGTGCAAAAGTTGCGCTCTGGCCGCTGGCTGGGCAGTACCGGAAAACCTATTACCGATGTGGTGAATATTGGTGTGGGCGGATCTGATCTGGGGCCTCAGATGGGCGCGTTTGCCTTGCGTGAATTTGCGGATGACGCTCCAGTGCATGATTTGCAGGTGCATTTCGTGTCTTCAATGGATGGCGGGCAGTTGTATGCCGTATTGCCTATTGTTGACCCCGAAACCACTTTATTTATTATTTCATCGAAGTCATTTGGCACCGTAGATACCTTCGCTAATGTTGATACTGTGCGTAAATGGATTGAACCCCACATAACCCAGGGCCAGTGGTTGGAAAACCACGTGATAGGGGTGTCGGCCAACGTACAGGGAATGGCTGACTACGGTATACCACCGGCGCAGCAGTTTACTTTTGGCGAAGGCGTCGGCGGGCGTTTTTCGTTGTGGTCGGCTTTAGGTTTGAGCATAGCGTTAACCACCGGTATTCGGCCGTTTGAGCGTATGCTGGAAGGCGCAAAAGCCATGGACGAGCATTTTTTAGACGCGCCGTTGGATGAAAACCTACCAGTTTTGTTGGCTTTGTATGGTGTGTATAACCGTGAGCAACTGGGCATTAATAACTTAGCCATTCTGCCCTACGACGGCCGTTTGCGTATGTTGCCGAACTATCTGCAACAGCTGGATATGGAAAGTAATGGTAAGCAGTACACTGCCGATAACAAAGCTATTGATTACCCCACCGGCCCTATTATTTGGGGCGGTTTTGGTCCTAACGGGCAACATGCGTTCTTCCAGCATTTGCATCAGGGTTATGACCAGTTTACGGCGGACTTTGTGACGGTACTGAAACGCGAAGCTCCGGGCTTTTCAGAAGTCACTCGCAATGGTTTGGCCGAGCAACAGCGCCTGGCTGTCGCTAATTGCCTGGCGCACCGCCGCTTAATGCGGGAGGGCAGTGCGAATGCCGATTCCCCTAGTGACCACTATCCGGGCGGACACCCGTCCAACCTACTGATAATGGACGAACTGACCCCCGAGAGTTTCGGTGCCTTAATAGCCGCCTACGAACACAAAGTGTTCACCCAGGGCGTTATTTGGGGCCTGAACAGCTTTGACCAGCCCGGCGTAGAAAAAGGCAAGAAAATTGCCATGGACGTGCTAAGTGTACTGGACGGCGAAAGCGACGAGTCCTTTGACCAAAGCACCGACGCCATTATTCAGCGCATGCGGTGATGAGGTGATTGTTGTTTTTTAATTAAACCTCCGTTAAAAATTGGTTAATTTTTTTATTTACAAAATGTCAACAGTCTCGTTATAGTGTTGTTCCTTCAAGGGGAACAATAATAACGAGGTAAAAATGCCAATTAAACAATTTAAACTAACGGCATTATCAGCTGCTGTTGTCATGGGGTTAGCAGCCTGTGGTGGCAGTGATGATAATTATGCACCAACAGTTTCGGCGGAAGTTGCTGGCGAGGGTATGCAATGGATGGGAGTTCAGGGTCAGGTTAATGCAACTGATCCTAATGGAGATTCACTGACTTATTCTGCTAGTGTTGTAACACCTGAAGGTGAAGATTCACCTCCAGGCACAGTAGAAATTAGCGATGATGGTAGTTTCGTCTATACGCCAATGCGTGCGGAGCCTGCGGTAATCGATATTACTGTAAGTGATGGAGAGCTAGAAACGTCGCAGCAAGTGACTGTTGAAAATGTTAACGGTGATCCTCTTGCTGACCAGCAATGGCATTTACGCAATACTGGACAAACCGCTTTTGCTATGGCCGATTCAGTATTTGAAGCTTGGCGTGAACTGCGTGTTGCTCAGGGCTGGACTGAAGAAGAAGCTGAAGCTGCATTCTTTTTTGATGAAAGTATTCTGGTTCCAGGCGAAGACTTGAACGTTATTGGTGCTTACCAAAAAGGTATTACCGGTGAAGGTTCCATTTCTGTTGTGGTCGATCAAGGGTTAGCAATTGACCATGAAGATCTACAAGAGAATGTTCTACCTGGTCGCTCTATTAACTTGATTCCTGGTGCTCGTGATCGCACTGACCCAACTGTATTGGGCGATGGCGGTGACCACGGAACATCGGTGTCCGGCCTGATTGCAGCAAAAGGCTGGAACGGCTTAGGTGGACGAGGTGTTTCTCCTAATGCCAGCTTAATTGGCATGAACTATCTAGGCGGAAGTGGTACACAGACTGATCGCAACTATATGATGGTTCACGGCATGGCGGGTTCAGGTATTAGCCCTAGCGAGAACATTGTTACGTTTAACCGTAGTTACGGCACGTCGGCACCAGTTCTATTCGCTACTGACGAAATTGACGAAGAAGTGATTAGCTACCCGGCTAAACAATTACGTAACGGTTTGGGGGCACTGAACATTAAATCGGCCGGTAACTCATTTAGCGGCGCTAATAGCTATCCGCAAGCTTCTCAGCTTTGTGCGGCACAGCAGGCCGGAGTGGTTGAAGGTATGGCTCGTGTGCTGAGTTGTTTAGATGGTAACTGGGATGTCGGAAACGCCAGCTTCTATACCATCTCAATTGGCGCAGTAAACACTGATGGTAAGCGCTCCAGCTACTCGACAGCAGGTTCTAACCTATTTGTTGCAGCTCCAGCTGGTGAGTATGGTGATACTGAACCGGCAATGGTAACTTCTGACCAGACAACTTGTACTCGTGGTTATGCTAGCTGGGCTGCTTATGACAGCTTTATGGCAACCAATGGTGCTTTCTTAGCTAATCTGGGCATTGATGCTTTCCACGAGCGCGTCTATCCGTTTAATAACCCAATGGGTGAATACAGTGAGAGTAACTTAAGCTGTAACTATACCAATACTTTCAACGGAACATCTTCTGCAGCACCGAATACTTCAGGTGTTGTTAACCTAATTGCCGAAGCGAATCCAGAATTAAGCTGGCGTGAAATTCGTCATATTCTGGCCGAAACGGCTACTCAGGTTGATCCTGATAATGCTCCAATTGAGCTGACTGTTGGCGATGGCACTTTCGTTGCGCATCAGGGGTGGGTAGAGAACGCCGCAGGCTACAGTTTTAACAACTTATATGGTTTTGGACGCCCTGACGCAGGTGCAGCTGTTGAACTTGCTATGTCAGATTCGGTCGAATTACCAGAGTTGATTGAAACAGAATGGTTAGAAACCGTCTTGACTACACCTGTTGCAGTGCCGGATAACAATGCCGAAGGTGTTTCAATTGAAATTACCGTTGAAGAAGACGTAGCTATTGAAGGCGTTCAATTTGGTTTGTCTGTGCGTAATCAGGCAATGGCTGATGCTTATGATGGTGTAATTTCAGGTACAACTGCTGGTTCAGATATCGCTATTGAAGTGACGTCTCCTGCAGGCACTAAGTCGGTGATTGCAACATCTCGTACTTCTTTAGGAGCGTACTTTGGTATAGGTTCACTTGGTGGTAATTTGGATCACATTTATCATCCTAGTAGCCCATTGCTGACAAACGCATTTTTAGGTGAATCATCTGCCGGAACCTGGACAGTTCGTGTTATTGATACGAATGGTCAAGATCGTGGCACGTACCTGAATAATACGGAAAACAGCCTTGTTGATCAGGTTAATGTCCGTTTGTTTGGTCATTAATAACAAGGCAAAGGAGAAGAAGTTATGAAATTAACAATGATGGCTTTAGCTGCATCAGGTTTATTGATGACAGGCTCTGTTGTCGCTCAGGATCAGGCTGTCGATGATCGTCTGAACAATGATAGCCAGAAGAGTGTAGTAAAAGCAGAGTCACCAAAAGAGGTGTCTGAAACACGTGCGTTTGGTACTTACCGTATGATGAAGTCAGACTTGGGCGGGGCGAAGGACGCTAAGCTTACTGGTGGTGTTCAGGTGTATAACGAAGTGACACGTAACGTTGCTACAATTAGTGGTAACTTGACGGTTTTGGCTGGTGAACAAGGTTTGGCTGCTGTAGCACAAGAATTTGGACTAGCAATTGTTAGTGAAGATTCTCGTGTTGGTATGGGCTTGCTGAAAGCACCTGAAGGAGCCGACTTAACTGCTTTAGTAGAGCAACTACGGGCAAGCGACTTAGTTCGCGCTGCTCGTATTGAGGTGGTTGAACCTCGCAACGAGTTGCACGTTATTAAACGTTAGTTCTTGTTGTAGTGAATAAAAACCGCATTTGGGTTTTGCCTGAATGCGGTTTTTTTGTTTTTGATGTAGCCTGATTTTTACGTCAGGAACACTATCTCACCTGACATAAATGTCAGGCTACAAAAGCCCCTCAAGCGTGCGAATGTTGTCCCTTAGTTCGGTGCGCCCTGGATTGTTGTTGTATATACGTTGCAACAGCTCAAGTGCTTTACGGTAATCTTTTTGGTCGATAGCAATTTGAGCAAGCCCCATATTGGCTTGCTCTTCGACTTCTTCAATAGAGCTTGCCCGTTGGTACAGGAGTTGCGCCTGGGTTAAATGCCCGCTTTCATAGTTGAGGTTTGCCAGCTGAATGAGTCCGGCGCCGTTGGCTGGGTCAACCTGCAGTAATTGTTTAAAGGTTTTTTCTGCTTGTTCAATATTGCCACGGCGTTGATGATATTCTGCGTTAAGGAATAAGACCTCGGCATGCTGGGTTGGCGACAAATTAGACTGATTAATGTTGTTATAAAGCTTTTCAAATAACTGCCATTGTTCGTTAGCGATTAGCTTCTGCGCGACTTTCTGTAATGTGGCAAGGTAGCGACTGTTGATATCGTCGTTATTAAAGTCTTCTGTATTTATTGTCTGCAAGATCTCTGCTGCGCGATGAAGACTGCCCGATTGGGCATGTAACGAGGCAAGTTGCAGTTGTCCTTTTAGATTATTGCTTTGCAGGTGTAGAGCAGACTCCAGGCTACTGATTGCTTTTTGATAGCGCTTTTGTTCCATTGCCAGTTGGGCTCGCTGTAACCATAATACTGCGTCATTAGGCTGTTGCTGCAACAGTTCTTCGACTAGTGCATTGGCGCGTGATGTCGCTCCGGATTGCACCAGTGCGTACAGCAAACCCTGCGACCACTGCTTATTGTCAGGCTCCAGCATCAGGGCTTTTTCATAAGCGCTAATGGCTGACATTGGAAGTGCTGTTTGCAAATTGATATAACCCAGCTGCCCGTACAGCTGAGCTGATATAGCACCCGTTTGTAGGGTTTTCACAAGGTAAGGCCGGGCTTTTTTAAGCTCCTGCTGGCTTAAATAGACCGTGGCTAAGTTCTGTAGCGCAGCCAAATTCTCCGGTTCTAAGGTCAACGAGGCTTTTAAGTCACTTTCCGCTTCCGAAAAGTTTTTTAGAGCCAGGTTAACCTGCCCTCGTAGACCTAACAGTAAAGCACTCTCGGCAATAGTTTCACGGTCAAGTTGATGCAATGCCTGCTGGTACTGCTGTTGCTCAATAACCGGCTGTAATTCAGTTAGTAGTTCACGTTCTTGTGTGGTTAAGGTTTTGCTTTCGCCATCCAACCTTTGCTGCAGAGTCAGTGCCCACTGTGGCGCGTCAATTATCGGGGCTAACTGTTCGGCCTTTACACCATTGTTAACACTTAGTAGAGCCACAAGCAGGAACGAGGCAAAGTAATGATATTTCATATTAAATTTCTACCTCCAGCGGCCAAATGAAGCGCGCTTTTACTGTTTTGCCATTTTTTTTCGGGGGTGTGAATTTCGCTTTTTTCACCATTTGTTCTATTGAAAAGCGCAGCTTTGGATCAGGGCTTTCAACTATGCGTAGTAAGGTCACCTTACCCTGACTGTTAATGGAGACTTCCAGGCGCAGCAATATAGTGTTGCCCAGCCGTCTTTTGAGGTCAGCTGGTACGTCTAATGAAACTGTGCTTAGCAGTTGTGGAACGCCATCCAGTTCGCTCAGGCTAAAACCTTGCCAGTTGATTTCCGGTAACTTAATGGGTTGCCTGCTAATATCTGGGTTGAGGTTATCCGGTGGAGTGAAATTGGCTAATGGCGTGTTCACCTGCGGAGTATATTCCAACGCCGGGCCGCTACCTGAAACATCCAGTTTCAGTTTTGACTGCTGTTCAGCCTGTTGCTGCTGAGCCGGTGGTGGCGGTGGCTCTATGGTGGCGCTGTCAATGGTACGTACTTCATAGCGTGGTGGGGAGTCGCTATTAAATGTGACTGCCACGCCCAATAATATGACCACAGCAGAAGTCAGTAAGACAGCAAGCAGCAGCGCTATGAATTTGTGTTGATGTGTTAAAAAAAATTGTCGCATATTAATTGATTGCGGTAGCAATACTGACACTGTCAGCGCCTGCTAATTTGACCTGATCGATAACATTAACCAGCAATTCAGCGGGCACGGTTTTGTCTGTTTGCAGAACCACCGGGCGGGACTGGTCACGTAGCAGTTGCTCAATGGTTGCGCGTACGCCGCTGACCCCAATGTTGTTGCCGTCGTAGATGATTTGACCACTGCGAGTAATGGCAATAAGAATAGAGGTACGCTCCAGTTCTTTTGCGGTGACTGATTCGGGCTTGTCGACATTGACGCCTGACTCGCGCACAAACACGGTAGAGACAATAAAGAAGATCAATAGAATAAAGACCACATCGAGCAGTGGAGACAGGTCGATACCGTTAATGGGCTCTTCGTTTTGTGTTTTAAGCTTGGTTAACAAACTCACCTAAGGACTCCATAGTTTTGCGCTCTATTTTTGCTTTTGTTGACCAAAGCAATAGCCAGCCGGGAATAGCCAGAGCAATGCCTAATAGCGTGGTCATGAGTGCCTGGCTGACACCATTGGTTACCGTGTAAGCTGTGGATGAAGAGTTTACTAAGGCTGAGAAACTGGTCTGCATGCCCATAATAGTGCCCAGTAAACCGATAAGTGGCAGTGCGGTGACAACAATAGCCGGCACAGTAGTGATTTTTGGCCGTTGCGTAAGTTGTTTAGATGGCGCTGAGAGACGGATATAAATGAGCCGCGCGTAACTGCTGAAGGCCAGTCCCAGCAGTAACCAGGATAACGGGTGAGCCAGTAGGTGTGAGTAAAATGAACCTGGCATGAGCTTAGGCACCTGCCTGCTGTTTTTTGTGTTGCTCCAGCGCCTCTACCGCGTATTGCTGAAGCTTTTCACTGTCGTTTTTCGCTTTGCGGGTGAGTACCGCACTTAATATAAGCGATGGAATAGCGACCACTAAACCAAGCTCGGTTGTGATAAGCGCCTGACCTATGCCTCCTGAAACCACTTGTGGCTCGCTGGTGCCGTAAGTGGCCATCATATTAAAGGTCGTGATCATTCCGGACACCGTGCCTAATAGCCCAAGTAACGGAGCAATGGTGGCGATGACCGTAACGACCGTTAACCCTTTATGAAGCCTAAAGCGCATCCACTGTATTTGCGCAACCAGTTTGTCTTCTTTTGCATCGAGCTCTAAATGACTTTCTATGATGCGCTCAAGTTGCTGTTGCATAGGATGCCTAACACGATTATCTATGGCAGGTACGCGATACAGCTGAACGGCTTTAGTAACAGCCATAATGAGCGAAACAAGTGCTGCTATGACAATGGGAATGATCCATAGACCCCCGTCGTTTAAATATTGCCACGGAGTTTTATCCGCCGACTGATTTTGCTGTGCTTTGCCTAAGGTCGGGTCAAAGGTAATTTGAGCGGAGCCTGAGTGACGGAGTTTCTGCAACTCTTTTGATTCACTCTCGCTGTAAGCGTACTCCAGTTCAACACCGTTTTCAGACGCAGAGCCCAGACCGGTAACAGCTTTGTCTGTTTTATCTGCGGCAATTAAACGAACAGGGCCTAACGCCAGAACCGGGCGCTCAAGCTGGCGGCCGTCGGGCATTATCGCCTTGCTTTCATGCCAATTGGGTTCTGCCGCTTCAAACAGTTTATTGACTTGCTGTTGCAGTAAATTAAGCTTGTCGCTCTGCGAAAGGTCACTAATTTCCTGATAACTTAATCCACTTTGTTGCAGCAATCGAGTAATGGCATTTTGTTGGTGATCCTGCTGTTGCTGCCACTGCTCAAGACGCTGCTCTAATGTTTGCAAAGACAATGTTTGTTCATCTTTAGAGCGCCTGGCGGTCGCTGTTTTTGAGCGTAAGTGAGAGACTTGTTGTTCAAGCTCGGTAATCTGAGTTGCCAGTTTTGAGCGTTTTTCTGTGATACGTTCTTGTGTCTGTTCAAGCCGCTGTTTTGCCTGTTCGATTTTTTTCAGTAAATACTCTTCGTTCAATTCTCCGCTTTGGCTGGCCGACGCTTGGGCACTGCTTAGTAATACCAACGCCACTATAAATAAGCTGCTGATGGCGTTGAAAAGACACGCTGAATAAGAATGTTTTATCACAGGCGTCATTGTGAGCCTCCTTGAGCGGATAACTCAACTGGCAGAGAAATATACTGAGGCAGCGCCTGGTTATTCAGAATTTTCAGAGCTTGCCGAACACTTTCGCCGTTCAGGTTAGGGTCGGCCTGCCATTGCCACTGACCGTTAACGACACGGCCGTAGCCAGCTGTTTGGTTATCTTTGCTGACAAACCAGGCGTAACTGAGCCCCAGGTACAGTTGATCGACCATTAGGGATTGCTGGTTTAGCTCAATAACTCCCTGGTGTTGGCCGACTCGTTGGTTAAATTGCTGCAGTTGTTCAATGCGTGAGAGCACGTATTGAAGTTTTGCGGTGTTAGAGGTTATGTCGTTACCAGAGGTATTCGTGCCTTGTTCGTTAGCCGCTATTGCTGGCGCGATTCTCGTTTGATGATGGTTCAATTGTGCAGCTAAACGG
Source organism: Idiomarina sp. H2 (assembly GCF_004364275.1). NCBI lineage: Bacteria > Pseudomonadati > Pseudomonadota > Gammaproteobacteria > Alteromonadales > Idiomarinaceae > Idiomarina > Idiomarina sp. H2. The sequence continues at coordinate 144,305 of NZ_SNZY01000006.1, read as the reverse complement.
TTAATAGTGGTTTCTGTCTGCTTCTGTTGTTGCTCTAGTTGGTTTTGCTGTTGCAGGAGTTGTGAGCGTTTTTCGTCAACGGAATTTGTGCGCGTTTTTGTTTGTTTAAGAAACTCAGATAATTGATTTATTTCGGCATTCAACAAGCGGATGCGTTGCTCCAGTATTGGTCTGTCTGCTTGCCACCCTGCCTGCAAGGCGCGAGTCTGGTCTTCTACGGCCAACCACTGCGCTGTCAGTTTATCGGTTGTTTCAACCGTTTGCGCCTGGTTATTTGCGCTAAAAACGACGGCGATGAAGAGCAGTACGACACTGAAAAGTCTTAGCAGCAACATGAATACCTTTATCTACTGAGTTTACTGGCGGGTAGTTTAAGGGGAATAAGGTTTGATGTAAATGCGAATAATTAGCGTTTATTGACTGTTTGGGGTTTTCGTGGCAACCTTAAATGAGAATTATTCCAAAAACGTTTTTCAAGCCAGAGAGTTTCAAGATGCAATTACCTATGTCTTTTTTGCGTAACCCGGTTGCTGCTGCGGTAAGCCTATCCATTTTCACCACCTTGTCCTTTTCTACTTATGCGCAGGAAGATCCGGTACAAGAGTTAGCGACCACCAAGGTAGAAAGTGAAAATTCAGAGGTGGAAGTAAAAACTCTTGGACCGCTCGATTTGCGGACTTCTACGCGTTCGGATTTAAGCGAGGCGTTATCTATAATCCCATCTTTACGCATTGATAATACGGCAAGCTCCAGTACCCGGCAGGGCGATATTAAGCCAGCGGAATTTTCGATTCGGGGCGCGGCACCGTATCAGAATAACATTCAACTGGATAACAGTAGCATCGATAGTCTGCTTGACCCGGCTAAAGTATTACGCCCGGGAGAATCGCCTGGCTACTCTCAAGTGTCGGGACACTCTCAATCAATTTTCATTGACCCTGAGTTTTTGTCATCAATTGAAGTGATTGACAGCAATGCTTCGGCAAAAGAGGGTGGTTTTACCGGTGGCGTGATAAAGGCAAAGACACGTGGGTATCAAGGAGAGAACACGTTTTCGGTGAGTCATCGCATGACCAAAGACAGTTGGACCGAGTTTCATATTGATAAGGCGCAGTTGGCTAATTTTGAAGAAGGTGCGGCGCAACTTCCGACGGGGACACCTGGCAAGTTCCAGCCCAATTTTGATAAGTCGGAAACCTCGCTGTCAGGTACCTTTAGGGCTGGTGATATCGGCTTCTTTGTGGGATATAGCGAAAAGCGCTCGGAGATTACCCAAAAACGGACCTCTGAATTGGCTACTATGTCTGACTTTGAATACTTCTTAGAGACAGGCAATGTTTTTAAGCGTGGAGATGAGGACAAACTCGACAGCGAATCTCGTTATTTTACAGTGCGTGCTGATGCGCTGAATGTGCCTTACGATTTGTACGCTACGTTTTCTTACAGTGACTTTTCTGAGGACAGTTTTTTAGTTAATTTTTTCAATTCTGATTTTGCCAGTGAAGTGAGAGGCTACAACTTTAGCGTAAATTATGGCGACGATTTTGGTGCAACGCGTGTTGACTCGACGGTGGCGCTGAATTTAAGTGACAACAGCCGTGATGCTCAAATAAACACTTTCGATAAATACATTGGCCGGAGCATTTATACCGAGAACGCGTATATTGGCAATTTCGGCGACCTGGAAAATGAGCAGGAGCGCTTGTCGGCATCGCTCGATTTTGATACTGAACTTAATGGCAATCATAACCTTCTGTATGGGTTAGAAATTGACCATGTGCGTTTGCGGCAGAGTCGATCTGAAGATTACGTTTACACAGAATACGCCCCGACAGATCGGACATTAATATCTGGCGTACCTTACGCTGAGCATCATGTTTATCGTGAAGCTGTGTACGGAGCTGGTGATATTGGCTTTAATGAAACTAATTTTAGTGCATACGGTGAAATAAAAGGTGAAAGCGAATCGTTGTTTTATTCGGGCGGGCTACGAGCCAGTCGTGATGCCTGGCTTGGAAACACGAATTTGGCGCCGCGATTGAGCGGGGGAATGTACCTTGCTGACGACGAAAGCCTGTCTGTAGAAGTTGGGGCTAACCGATATTATGGCAAATCGTTTTTATCGTACCGCTTAAGAGATGAAGAAAAGAAATTTGTGACCGTTCGCGAGCGCGAAGAAACTTATAATCCAGATTCACCTTTTAATGAGTTTTCAGGAGAGGACAAGTGGCTGCCGAGTGACCTGAATACGCCTTACGATGATGAGTACAGTATTGGGCTTAGTAGTTCGCAATTTTCCGGAATAGCAAAAATTGAGTTTGTTGTTCGTAAGGGGCGTGATCAAATTCGTACAGACTACAATAGCGAAGATGATACGTACCAGTATGTTAATAGCGGCGAAAGCGATACCAGGCAAATAGACGTGTCCTGGCGATCGCCGACTTACAACTGGTTATCCTCTGACTGGCGAGTCAATGCTGGTGTTTCATGGATGGATACTGAAACCGATGCACAATATCTTGACGGAGGTTATGGCAAAGCCACGAATCCGGATGAAGAGATTATCTTTGACGGTAAACGTATGATGAGAGTAGACCTTCCTGCGGATGATTACGCAAGCCCGATTTCGGCCAATATTGATGTGATTATGCAGGCCTTTGATAACCGCTTGTCGATGACTAACTCGTTTGGATACACCAACGGTTACCAGTACTTGAGCTCTGCTGGCACTGACGAAGCTACCGGGCTCAAAAATTACGAGACGGTTGATCAGGGAACGACATTTAACTGGAACCTTGGGGTTGAGTATCAGCTTTTCGCAGGCAATAACTCGCCGTATGTCAGCCTGGATGTTATTAACCTGACGGACAAGTCAAACGTATTGCGATATGAGCAAGGGACTCAATTATTTAGCCTGGGGCGTCAGTTCTGGGTTGAAGTGGGTTATCGGTTTTAAGCGCTATGCAATTAGGACGTTTTTTACTAGTTGTTATAGGTAGTTGTCTGCTTATGTTCGGTTCAGTCTGTGAGGCAGAGCCGCAGGACTCTTTAGTTGATGTTTATCGAGGTCCTCAGCAGCAATGGCCCGCAGCAACTATTGATGACGGAGTAGATTTTAAGCCGTTAGCACCACTTGAGAATAAACCGCCTTTTCCTGAGAGTAACCCCTATTCGAAAGAAAAATGGGAGCTGGGTAAGCAGCTGTTTTTTGAACGTCGATTATCTAAGTCAAGGCAAGTGGCCTGCGCCAGTTGTCATGATCCTGATTTAGGCTGGGCGGATGGACGGCGCAAGGCTATTGGGCATAATCGTATACAACATGACTTAAATTCTCCCTCTATTGTAAACAGTGCCTGGATTGAGGAGGTGTTTTGGGACGGGCGCGCAGACTCTCTGGAAGAACAAGTACTTGGAAGTTGGCAAAACCCAATAGAAATGGCGGCGAATTTGCCAGACGCTGTGGCTCGTATTCGGAGTATTGAAGGCTATTCACCTCTTTTTGAACAAGCCTTTGGTTCCAGCGAGGTGTCCGCGATGCGGATCAGCCAGGCGATTGCAACCTTCATGCGGAAGATAACGCTGACAAACACACGCTTTGACAAGTTTATGCGAGGTGAGCGTGACGTTTTAACTGAGAACGAGATTAAAGGACTGCATTTGTTCCGTACAAAAGCTCGTTGCGCCAACTGCCATAACGGTGCCTTGTTGAGCGATGGTGAGTACCACCATTTGGGGTCGTCTTTTCATAACGTTGGAGAGTTTCAGGGGCGTTATCGCATAACTGGCAAAGCTGAGGATGTGGGAGCATTCAGAACGCCTGGGTTGCGTGGCATTGGGGAAACGGCTCCTTATCAGCATAATGGCTTTGCTAAAAATTTGGATATATTACTGAACCTATACAATATGGGCTGGTGGCAAAATGCTGAATTGGCGGAAAAAGGTAACGATATCCCTACTGCTCAGTTATCGAGCCACATTCAGGAGCTGAAGTTAAACAAGGAGGAGTTAAGTCACCTTAAGGCTTTTTTGGGCACTCTCGATGGAGACATGCCCTGGTATGAAATGCCAGAAGAACTTGAATAGCTGTGTTTTTGCCCATGTAATCTAGCGTTTACGTCAGGTTCTATATTCCATCTAGCATGAATGTCAGGCTACGAAGAGATAAGCCCGCAAAACATTTGACAAACTTGCGGCTGCAAACTAAATTGATTTATAAGTAACTCATTAAGTGGCTTAAGGGTTTATATATAAATCAATTGTATGCCAAAATCTATAGTACGTACCTACTCACAATACACCAAAGAAGCCCTGACTCTACTGTCTGGGCTTATTCGTGCTGCGCGCATTGAGCGCAAGCTTAGTACTCAGGAAGTCGCAGAGCGCGCAGGTATTTCAAGAAGTATGCTTCAGCGTATTGAAAAGGCTGATCCTAAGTGTGAAATAGGTGCCGTATTCGAGGTGGCCAGTATTGTCGGTGTGCCGCTATTCAACGCAGAACTGTCTTCTCCAAAATTAGCGAATAACATTAAGCGTACCGAGGAGAAACTTGCTTTGCTGCCGCAAAGAGCGCGTAAACCGCAAAAGGCCGTTGATGATGACTTCTGAGTCTATTTATAAAGAAGCCTATGTCTGGATCTGGCTACCGGGAGAGACAACTCCGGTAGTGGCTGGAAAACTCGAAGCCGATGGCGAGAACCTGCTTTTTAACTACGGTAAGAATTATTTAGCGCGTGTTAATGAAAAGCCTTCCGCGATACCAATCTACGAGCCTGAGCTACCATTAAAGCAGGGAGTAATACCCAATTTACAAGGCTTAAGCATGCCTGGGTGTATTCGCGATGCGGCACTGGATGCATGGGGACGTCGAGTTGTTATTAATAAGCTGCAGGGTAATAGGGGAGACAATGTCGATACGGCGGAGCTTGATGAACTGACTTACTTGTTGGAGTCTGGCTCAGACAGAATTGGGGCTCTCGACTTTCAGTTATCACCAACTGAATATGTGCCTCGCTCAGCAAGAAACGCCACGATGGAAGAGTTAATAGAGTCGGCTGAGCGTGTTGAAAAAGGTATTCCGCTAACGCCGGAGTTAGATCAGGCTCTTTATCATGGTAGTTCAATTGGAGGGGCTCGTCCGAAAGCACTTATTGAACAAGAGGGTATAAAGTACATTGCAAAATTTTCAGCTTCTAATGATCTTTATAGCGTTGTAAAAGCAGAGTTTATTGCTATGCGTTTAGCTTCGCTGGCTGGGTTAAATGTGGCTCCGGTACAAATGGCTAAGGCGGCGGGTAAAGATGTTATTCTAATTGAACGTTTTGACCGTAAGCAGAATAAAAGTGGCTGGATGCGTAAGCCAATGGTATCTGCTTTAACGCTCTTTGAGCTTGACGACATGATGGCGCGTTACGCGAGTTACGAAACCCTCGCTGAAATTATTCGGCGTCGTTTCAGCAAGCCACAGGAGACGCTTAAAGAACTGTTTTCCCGCTTAGTATTCAATATTTTATGCGGTAACACGGATGATCACGCAAGAAACCATGCGGCTTTTTGGGATGGCAATAGCTTAAATCTTACCCCTGCTTATGATATTTGCCCACAGGGGCGTACGAGAAATGAGCAGGGGCAGGCAATGCTTATAGTCGGTAACAATAATGCCAGTCAAATGAGTAGTTGTTTGAAAGCTGCCCCCAACTTTTTGTTGAAACAGGACGAAGCTCTGGCTATTTTTGAGAATCAAAAGTCAGTTATAGAGCAAAATTGGCAGAATGTGTGTGATGAGGCAGAATTGAGCGAAGTTGACCGGAAGCTATTCTGGGGTCGCCAATTTCTCAACCCGTTTTCATTACAGACGTGACTTAACGGAATGATTCATGCTTAAAGAAGTAAAAGACATAGCCCGGGATGCAGGCGCTGCCATTATGGATATTTACCAAAGCGATGACTTTGATGTGCAGAAAAAGGCCGACGACAGCCCGCTGACAAAAGCGGACTTAGCCGCTCATGATATTATTTGTGACGGTTTGCGTGCACTGGATATTCAGTACCCGGTTATTTCGGAAGAGTCGTCGGATATTAGCTGGGCGCAGCGCAAACATTGGTGCCGCTATTGGCTGGTTGACCCGCTGGATGGCACCAAAGAGTTTATTAAGCGCAATGACGAATTTACCGTGAACATTGCTCTGATAGAAAAGGGCGTGCCCATTCTAGGTGTGGTGTATGCTCCGGCGTTAGACGCGATGTATACTGGCGAGCGTGATCGCGGCGCGTTTTTGAACGATAAAGCGGTTTCGGTGGCTATGAAAGAGCCTGAAACCTTGCGCGTAGTACGCTCGCGCTCACACCCCTCTCAGGAAACGACCGACTGGTTAGATGCTTTAGGCAAACCTTACGAAATGGTGCCTATGGGCAGTTCGCTGAAATTTTGCCTGGTAGCAGAAGGCAAAGCTGACATTTATCCGCGCTTAGGCACCACAAGTGAGTGGGATACTGCTGCGGCGCATGCCGTTTTAAGTGCTGCGGGCGGGGACGTACTGACCCTTAACGGCGAACCGCTGCTTTATAACCAAAAAGAAGACTACCTCAACCCACATTTTATAGCCCGATGATTGGTGTTGTAGCCTGACGTTTACGTCAGGAACGATATCTCACCTGACGTGAACGTCAGGCTACGTGGGGTCGAATCCGGTATTACGTGGGGTCGGATCCGATATCTCACCTGACATGAATGTCAGGCTACGTACGGGATCAGGCTACGTACGGGTCAGGTTACCGGTGCTACGGAGTCGCGTTCTACAATGAGTGGTTCAAACACGGTCTGGATGTCGTCGATTTTCTGCTGGTAGACGTTTTTTAGCACCCACCGGGCGGCCATCATGCCCATGTTACCTATGGGATAATCTACGGTGGTGAGCTTTGGCAACATGTAGTGTGAAAAATTAACGTTATCGAAACCGACTATGGATAAGTCTTTTGGCAGTGAGAGACCGGCTTCGCGGGCTGAGGTCATGGCGCCGGCTGCCATCTCATCGTTAGCACAGACTACGGCTGTGAGAGTGGGATCTGCATCTAGTAATGCGTGTAAGCCTTTAGCGCCGCCAACCTCATGGTAGTCGCCTTCGTAAAACAACATATCCTGAGCGTTAATATTGTCTTGCGCCAGGGCTCGTAAATGACCTAAATAACGTTGCTCGGCGTCGTGCTTCCACATGGGGCCGGAAATATACCCGATACGCTTGTGCCCGCGGCTGAGCAGATAATTGGTGGCGAGGTAGCCGCCGTGCTGGTTATTCAGTGTGACACAGCGCTCTGATAACCCATCAACAAATCGGTTAAGCAAAACGAACGCAACCTCTTTAGCGGCCAGTTCGTTTAAGAACTCATCTGAGACCGCTTCCACGTGCAGTATCAGGGCATCGCAATTACGGCTTTGCAAAAACTCGATACTTTCCTTTTCTAACTTCTCATCGCTGTGGCCGGCAGCAATAATAACGTGCTTACCGGCACGACGAAAAGCGGCTTCAATATCGCTTAACAAGGTACCGAAAAAGGGGCCGTTCAGCTCAGAAACCACAATGCCAATACTGTTCGACCGTTTAGACGCTAAAGACTGGGCAACGGAATTCGGGTGATAACCCAGTTTATCCATGGCTTCCATGACTTTTAGACGCGTGGCCTCGCGCACAGGAGTATTGTTATTAAGTACTCGGGATACGGTTGCTAAAGATACTCCGGCGAGTTTCGAAACTTCATAAATTGTGGCCATTTAATTGAACTGCTCCAGTGCCTTCGATATTTGTTGTACGCGCTTTTGTTTTAGAGTGTAGCGGTGCATAACCGCCGCGACAAGCAATGAAGCCAATGCGGGCAGTAAAGTGAATGCGATGAGTATTCCCTGTTGTGCTTCCGCTGTTTGAGGCTGGCCGGGGGTATAATTGTAAAACGCCAGCCACCAACCGCCGATGGCACCACCCAGAGCCAAACCAAATTTTATGAAGAAGACCACCGAAGAATAGACTAATCCGGTTGCTCTAATGCCGGTTTTCCAGTAACCATAGTCAACCACATCGGCCATTTTCGCCCACAGCATGGGGGTGCCCATTTGCAGGAAAAAGCCCCAGAAAAAGTAAAGAACAAAGGCCAGTATAAGTTGCTCGGGCGCTACCCAGTAGGCGGCAATGCAAACGCCTGCTGATATGATCTGAACAGCGATATAAGCGTTCACTTTATCAATATAGCGGCAAATCCACTGCGCTAAGCCACAGCCGATGATATTACCCACCATACCGACGCTCACAAACAGCGTAATCAGTTCCTCTTGCATCAAGTAGTATTTGACGTAATAGACAGCCAGCGTATTTTTTAATGCAATGCCGGTTAACACCAGTGCGGCGGCAACGGAAAGGCGCCGCCATTGTTCGTTTTGCCATAATGTTCCGGCTGCTTGTTTTAACGTTAGGTGTTGTTGCTTAGGTGGGTGCAGACGCTCTTTGGTACCGTAAAAGCAAACCACGAATAACGCCATGCCCAGAACACTTAAAGCGGCAATGGTTAACTGATAACCCAGCACGTTATCGCCGTTGCCGAAGGCATTAACTAAAGGGAGTGTACAGGTGGTCACCAAAAGGCCACCCAACATACCCAGAACAAACCGGTAAGATTGCACCGACACGCGCTCGCCGGGAACGTCGGTCAGCACGCCACCTAATGCCGAGTAGGGGATATTAATGGCGGTATAGGCCAGCATCAGCAAGGCATAAGTGGCATACGCATAAATGAGTTTACCCGAGGCGGAAAAGTCAGGTGTGGTGAAGGCTAAGACGCTGAATATTGCGAAGGGTAGTGCCATCCATAGTAAGTAGGGGCGGAACTGGCCGTGCCGGGAACGCGTTTTATCGGTTATGAGCCCCATCATGGGGTCGGTAACGGCATCGAGTAGCCTGACCGCTAAGAACATGGTGCCAACGGCGGCTGCGGAGAGACCAAAAATATCGGTATAAAAAAAAGCCAGGAACAACATGACCGTCTGGAAAATGAGGTTACTGGCGGTGTCGCCTAAGCCATAGGCAATTTTTTCGGTACGGCTTAGCATAGATCCTCCACAGCGTGATGCTGTGATTGTCTATTTAAGAACAACTGCTGTAAAGCTTTTGCACTGTCTTTTAGTGTTCGCTTTTGTGTTTCATAATCAACGTGCACGATACCAAAGCGCTGCGTGTAACCTTCGGCCCATTCAAAGTTATCCATTAGACTCCAGGCAAAATAGCCGCGAATGGCAATGCCGGCTTCAATCGAATTGTGAACGGCGAGTAAATGCTGCTGAAAGTAGTCGACCCGGAGTGCATCGGTGATTTCCCCGTCGGTAACGTGGTCATCCTCGGCCATGCCATTTTCTGTAATATAAATGGGTGGCAAATTCGGGAACTGCTTTTTTAACTCTACCAGTATTTCGGTCAGCCCTTCCGGGCAAATGACCCAGCCCATGGTGGTGAGGTTATCACCGCTTGCCGGAACGTCGCTAAACCAGCCATTATCGGTGGCCCGAAACACGGTTTTGGTGTAGTAGTTGACGCCCAGAAAGTCGATGGGCTGTGCGATAATGGTCATATCATCGGCTTCAATTTGGGGGCGTTCATCGTGGTTAAGCTCATCCATCAGTGATGGATAGTCACCATTCAACAAAGGCTGCAGATACCAAAGGTTATGATATTGGTGAGCACGCTCAGCTGCTGCGATATCGCTACTTGAATCCGATGCCGGGTGGCAGGGACTAAAGTTCAGTACAATGCCGTGCTCGGCAGTGGGGGCGGCGCGGCGCAGTTTAGGCAACGCCAAACCATGAGCCAATAACAAGTGGTGTGCGGCCTGACGCCCTTGCTTACGGCGGGACGACCCTTGTTGCGGCCCGGGTGCGTGAATTCCGGCTTCATACGCCAGATACGCGCTGCAAAACGGTTCATTAATGGTGGCGTAGCTACTGACCTTGTCACCCAGCGCGCGAGCCACAATGCCGGCATACTCAGCGAAGCGATAGGCGGTGTCACGGTTGAGCCAGCCGCCATTGTCTTCCAGGTATTGAGGCAAGTCCCAATGGTACAGAGTAACGTGCGATTCAATTTGTTTTTCAGCTAGTGCCTCAACCAGATCCACATAGAATTGAAGTCCACCTGCATTGACGCTGCCGTCGGCATTAATGACTCGTCCCCAGGCAATTGAAAAGCGATAAGCATCAACATTCAACGACGCGATGAGCTCAACATCTTGTTGCCAGCGGTTTATATGATCACAGGCGACATCGCCATTGCTGCCATCTTTAATGGTTCCGGGCCGGCGGCAGAACGTATCCCAGATACAGGGCTCTCTGCCTTGCATACCACCTTCAATTTGGAAGGATGATGTGGCCACGCCAAAAATGAAATTAGGTGACTTTAAAAACGACGGTTCGGGTAAAGTAATTGTTGTCATAAGTATCCGCTGTATCGGCAGGTTTTCATTGCCATTCAATTAAATTATGCTATACATGAAAGCGCTTACATAATATTAGATGGTGTTAATGCCATCGTCAAAAAAAAATAAAGCAAGAGGGAATTATGACGACACCACAGACTTCAGCGCTGCACGGCAGTGGCGGCGAGCCAGATTATCGGTTCGCACTGACTGCTCTGACATCGCTATTTTTTATTTGGGGCTTTATAACGTGCCTCAACGATATTTTGATTCCATACCTTCGGCTGCTATTTGACTTGAACTATGCCCAGTCGATGTTGATTCAATTCTGCTTCTTCGGAGCCTACTTCATTATCTCTGTTCCGGCGGGGCTAATGGTTGGTAAGATTGGCTATAAATCCGGTATTGTCACCGGTTTGATGATTGCCGGAGCCGGTTGTTTGTTGTTTTACCCGGCAGCCCAGCTAGAGGTTTACGCTTTATTTCTGCTGGCCTTGTTTATTCTGGCGTCGGGCGTGACCATTTTGCAGGTTGCTGCAAACCCTTACGTTAGCCGGCTGGGTCCGGAGGAAACGTCCTCCAGCCGTTTAACAATGACCCAGGCGTTCAACTCATTAGGTACCACCGTGGCGCCTTTTTTTGGTGCCTGGCTTATATTTGGTGGTGTTGCCGACCCGGAAGCCTCTGGCGTATCAAAAGATACGGTAACGTTGCCTTACTTTATTCTGGCGGCCACGCTGGTGGTGATGGCGTTTGTTTTTCTGAAGCTAAAACTGCCCGATATGGGGAAAGTTGATCAGTCGGCCCCGTTACCTACACAAGGCGGCGCCTGGGGACAAAAACACTTAGTGCTGGGTGCGTTGGGTATTTTTGTTTACGTTGGTGCTGAAGTCGGTATTGGCAGCTTTTTGGCTATTTATCTGTCGATGCCGGAGGTCAGTGATATGAGCACGTCGCAAGCATCGCACTATATTTCCTGGTACTTCGGTGGCGCGATGGTCGGGCGCTTTATTGGTGCGGCCGTAATGCAAAAATTTGCCGGCAATAAGGTGCTAATGTTTAACGCAAGCCTTGCGGTTATTCTGGTTGCCACAACTATGCTGACTTCCGGTGCTTTGGCTATGTGGTCGATATTGTTTGTCGGTTTGTGCAATTCTATTATGTTCCCCACCATATTTAGCCTGGCGCTGCGAGGACTCAAAGAAAGTACCGGGCAGGGCTCGGGCATTTTATGCCTGGCGATTGTCGGTGGTGCTTTCATTCCATTGTTGCAGGGCGTTCTGGCTGACTCTATTGGCGTTCAGGCAGCCTTTATCTTACCCCTGCTTTGTTATGTTTATATTGGCTATTATGGCTTTAGCGGCTACCGTCCACGGGCGTTTAAAAGAGCCGTAGCAACCTCGGAGGCATCATCACAATGAGATTAGCAACATGGTTAACAGCAGCGCTTCCGGTTGTGGTTATTGCCGCGTGTTCAAGCCCTGAACCCAAAACGGAACAACAAACCGTCTGGCCGAAACTGGACTTACCGGTGGCGCAAGAGCCGGGCATGGAAGCCAAAATTGATGCGTTAATAGAAAAAATGACGCTGGAACAAAAAGTGGCGCAAATGATTCAGCCGGAAATTCGTGATATTACGGTTGAAGATATGCGCCGCTACGGCTTTGGTTCGTACTTAAATGGTGGCGGGGCATTTCCGAATAACGATAAATACGCGACACCAGAGGACTGGATTGAGCTGGCAGAATCAATGTATCAGGCATCGGTGGATGACAGTGTCGATGGGATTGATATACCCACGATGTGGGGAACGGATGCCGTACATGGCCACAACAATGTGCTTGGTGCCACTATTTTCCCGCACAACATTGGTCTTGGTGCGGCAAATAACCCCGCGTTGATTGAAGATATCGCCGACATTACCGCCACCGAAGTGATGGTGACCGGTATTGACTGGGTTTTTGCGCCGACGGTAGCCGTGGCCCGGGATGTGCGTTGGGGAAGAACCTACGAGAGTTACTCCGAAGACCCGGCCATTGTGAGGGACTATTCGGCGGCGATTGTGCGTGGCTTACAAGGTGAAGTCGGTGAGCGCTTTCTGTCTGAACGCAACGTTATTAGTACGGTAAAACATTTTATTGGTGACGGTGCCACAACTGACGGTATTGATCAGGGGGATGCCGACATATCGGAACAAGAGTTGTTCGATATTCATGCCCAGGGTTATGTTGGTGGTTTGCAGGCAGGTGCACAAACCGTTATGGCCAGTTTTAACCGCTGGAATGGCGAGAAAATTCATGGCAGCCGATACTTGTTAACCGAAGTACTCAAAGAAAAAATGGGCTTTGACGGTTTTGTGGTGGGTGACTGGAACGGCCACGGGCAAATTGAGGGATGCACCAACGCCAATTGCCCGCAGGCAGCCAATGCCGGGTTGGATGTTTTTATGGTGCCGACCGATGCCTGGAAGCCTTTGTATAAGAACCTCATTGCACAAGTCAAAGACGGGACAATTTCTCAACAACGAATAGACGATGCGGTACGGCGTATTCTGCGAGTAAAAATGCGTGCGGGGTTATTTGAGAAACCGTCTCCGGCGAATCGGCCACTATCGGGAAAAACCGCGTTAATTGGCGCAGAGGATCATAGAGAAGTGGCCCGTCAGGCGGTGCGCGAGTCGTTGGTACTGCTGAAGAATAATAACCAGACGTTGCCGCTTGATCCCAACCAGCGGGTGTTGGTTGCCGGACCGGCGGCGGATAATATTGGTCAGCAGTCGGGTGGCTGGACCATTAGCTGGCAGGGTACGGGGAACAGCAATGACGATTTTCCGGGTGGCCGTTCCATTTATGCCGGTATTGCTGACGCGGTAACCGCAGCCGGCGGCGAGGTAGAGCTGGCTGTCGATGGGGAATACGATAGCAAGCCAGACGTGGCGGTGGTTGTGTATGGCGAAACACCTTATGCCGAAGGTAACGGCGATATTGATAACGTCGATTATCAGCGCGGTAATGCGACGGATCTTGCCTTGCTTGAGAAACTGAAGGAGCAGGGCATACCGGTGGTTTCTGTCTTTATCAGTGGCCGCCCTATGTACGTAAACCCCGAATTGAATGCGTCTGATGCGTTTGTGGCCGCCTGGCTTCCGGGCAGCGAAGGTCATGGAGTGGCGGATGTTATTGTTGCCGACGAGAATGGCGAGCCTCGTTATGAGATAACGGGTAAACTGCCATTTTCATGGCCGGCGACGCCTCAACAAGGGCGTCTGAACAGTGATCAGCAACCTTATCAGCCATTGTTTGAGCTCGGCTATGGCTTAAGTTTTGGTGAGCAGGGGGAGCTGCCTGATGACTTACCGACCGACTATGCGGCGGCTGAGGGTGTCAGTGATGTGGTTATTTTTGAACGTGCTCCGCAGTCACCGTGGAAGCTGCAAATTGGCAATCAGAATAAAGCGGTTGAGGTAACCAGCAGCATTCAGTCTATTGAGTCACTGGTGACAGAAACCTTTGATGATCAGGTACAGGAAGATGCCCGCTTGTTTAAGTTTAGTGGTGATGAACCCGCGTATTTTACCTTTGTCAGCCCATTCCCGCGTGACCTCAGAGCGTTTGCTAATGAGCAGGGCGTGCTATCACTAACCCTTAAGCGTGATGCTGGTTCAGAGGGCGGTATTAACCTGGCAATGAATTGTGCAGAACAAAGCTGTCAGGTGAATGAAGATATCAGCACACACATTGAGGCGGGAGCGGAGCAGTGGACCACCTTGAACTTTTCGGTGCAGTGCTTACAGGATGCCGGGCTTGAGCTTGCGAAGGTCGGTGAGGTGTTGCGCATGAGCAGGGCGGCTCCGGCAACGCTGCGCATCCGCGATGCGCGCTTAAGCTTAACGGAAGATGCGGAAAATGTTATTTGCCTGAAGTAATAGACAAATAAGCCATAAAAAAGGCCAGCGTTGAAGAACGCTGGCCTTTTTCTTTGCTTTGGCAGCCCAGCTCCAGGGGGTACTGGAACTGCCATCTTGCCTTGCTCCTAGAAGCTGTAACGAGCACCTAATGCGTAGCGTGGGCCGTATTGGCGAGCATACAGGAACTGCTCTTCGTAACGACCGTAGCCTTCTTCGGTTTCGTTGTTCAGGTTAATGCCTTCAAAGAACACCGTCAGCTTTTCAGTCACGTCGTAGTTCACACTGAGGTCCCACTGGCCGAAGGAACGCGCGTATTGTGGCGGTGCATCAGACGTTCCCTGAGACTGGCCTACGCCAATAAGGTAATTGTCACGCCATGCGTACGTAGCACGTACCGACCAGCCGTGTTTTTCATAAAACAACTGCAAGTTCGCTGAGTCGCTCAGACCGACCAGCGGGGACTGTTGCTCCAGGCTTTCGGTATCAAAGCTGACATCGCCGTCAACAACCGTTGCGTTTGCAGCAACACCGAAGCCGGACTCGCCAAACAGGTGCTGAACCGCAACCTCAAAACCATCAACGGATTTCTCGTCGCTGTTGCTTGGTTGGCTTATGTCCCAGGCAATCAACGGGTCATCAGCATTTGGTTCGATGGCACCGTTTTCATTGCCGTGACCGTTTGCCAGCATTTGCTCGAAGATAGCGGTTGAAGTGGCCTGTTCGCCACGCGCTTCAATATCAGCAACCGCTTGCTGATAACGAGGACCCTGGTAAATATCATGGAGCCCTTCAATGGTGGTTTCGGTAATGGTGTTCTGAATGAAGTTATCAACCTTCTTACTGAAGTAGCCTACCGACGCGTAACTGCCGTCACCATAGTAGTACTCCAGTGACAGGTCGATGTTCATTGATTCAAACGGCAACAGGTTTGGGTTACCGCTACTGCCGCTGCGGGCTCCCGGTTTAGGGCTGCCGCTTAAACTACGACCGCCAGCCAGACTGCCTAACGGCGCGCGGGCAATGGTTTTACCGGTAGAGAAGCGACCGATCAGATCTTCAGTCAGATCCACTTTGACATCCAGCATTGGCAGAAAGACGTCGTGTTCACCGGTCTGGTTAAGGAGGCTTTGACCTTCGCCTTCATACTGCATGATCCACTCAGACGCACTGGTCCAGTTAACCTGCTGTTCGACACGCTGGCGCACCACACTGGTGACATCGGTTTGCTCGTAGCGAACCCCGAAGTTTACCTGCGTAAAGAAGCCTGCCAGGTCAAATGCCCACTCCGACTGAATAAAGACGGCATCGGTGGTTTCGTTTAATCCCGTTTGCCCGTCCAGTGAACCTGGCGGTAATCCGACAATATAGGCATTATCACCGTCGGTAAGGTAGTTAGCCTGGCGGGCCAGCGCTTCTTCAATGTCGTAGGTGTAATAGTAGTTCTGAGCCAGGTCAGTACCGCCGCCGGCAAACTCATCCAGAAAGCCATCGGTGGTGTGGTAGTTAAACATGCCGTCCGGCAAAATGTGCGTGTAGCTTGGGTTGAAGCCTTCGCCGCCGACCAGGCCACTCCAGTAACTGAGGCCTTCCATGTCTTGGTCGGTGCGGCTTAACCCACCTTTAATCGACACCAGCGGAATACTCCAGGCTGAGTTGTACCAGGTTGCCTGCATTTGATACTGCTTGATGTTGGTTTCGCCCGGATTGCGTAAAAACTGACTGAAGTTAGAGTCAATTTCGCCCGGTGCCAGCACATTGGTGCCGTTATTCCACAAAATGCTCGCTTGTGGAATTTCACCATTGCGATAGTCGTAGATCTTGGTCTGCAATTGGTCCGAACCCAGGATGATCTGACCGGTCGAATTAATACCTTGGTCGGCACCGTTATCAATCTTGTTGCTGGAATCGTGCACGTCGACCCACAGGTTTAAATCGGGCGTGAGATCCCAGTTTAAGTTAAGGCCAATCGAGTCGGCTTCAATTTCGGTGGTATCCCAGTTTGCTGTAAACGACGAGTCGTTACCGGCGATGTCTGCGTACACAGCGGTTCCGTTTTCATCCAGAATATACGAGTTAATGTTGCCACCGAACTCATTCCAGATACCCCAGCCATAACCAACACGACCGGATGTGCGGCGCGAACCGGTGTAGTCAGCGGTAAATGTCATGGTATCGGTTGGCGCAAACTGCAGTGTTAACTGACCGTTGGTGCGCTCGTTCTGAACGTCGGTAAAGCCGTAGTTCATATCCTTAGGGAAGAAGTTATTACCGATGCGCTCACCGTCTTCGCCGATAGCGCGTGGATCGGTGAATTCGCCTTCTGCCAGGTCGGGCAGGTCAACGTTTGCATGCCAACCCTGGATGTTGGCGTACTGCTGTTGAAAGTCACGACGGTGTTGTGAAATCGATAAGGCGACTCCAAACGTGTCATCGGCAAAGGAATCACTGTAGATGGCCGCAATTTCAGGAGTAACCGAGTCGCCGGTATCGACCGAGCTGTCGTGCATGGCTTTACCCATGACCACAAATTGCCCTTCCGATTGCTGGAAAGGTCGCGTAGTGACAATATTTACCGTGGCACCCAAACCGCCGCTCGGCATCGCTGCGCGAGACGTCTTATAAACTTCCAGAGCGGTGACGTTTTCGGATGATAACGCTTCCATATTGTACGAACGGGTATAGCCCGTGGACGGCATCTGACGTCCGTTCAGGGTAACCAGGTTAAACTCGGGGCCAAAACCGCGCACGGTAATTTGGCTGCCTTCGCCGTCGTTACGGCTGATAGAAACACCGGTGATACGCTGTAGCGACTCAGCCAGGTTGGTGTCCGGGAATTTGCCCATTTCTTCGGCTGAAATCCCGTCTACAACGCCAGACGACTGGCGTTTGAATGCGGTAGAACGTGACAGACTGCCGCGAATACCTTGAACCTGGATGACTTCCATTGCGTTTTCGTCACGCTCTTGAAGTTGCTGTTCAGTTTGTGTGCCTTCTGTGGGCTCTGCTGTTTGCTCTTGTGCGTAAGTCGAAAAAACAAGACCGGCACTCAGTACGACTGAGACTGCTGCCGCTACAGGGCTTTTGCTAAACATCATTGGTTTGTTCATATTCTTATCCATTTCTGTTTGGTCGTACTGTTAGAAGTTTTCAATGCTCAGGTTGTCTACCTGGTAGACAGCACCGGATGATTGACCCCAGGTAGGGAAGATCATGATGACTTTGATGTCACTGATATCCAGACCCGCATCGAATAACGACTGCAGAGTAAAATGGTAACGCTGCCACTCGCCGGCTACCGGTTGTTCGTCGTAATTACCACTGGCCAGAGGTACTTCCGCATACACCGAAGCATCACTTGATTCGACTTTGACCAGCCATTGTGCATCGGCGCCCTGGGGTTGATCGATGACTCGCATATCAAAGCCGATAGCACCATTAGCAAGCAGGGCAGAGGCGTCGAAGGATACATCTTCGTTGGCCTGGAAGCCAAGCACGGTTTCGGGAGAGCCTAAAATTTCGAACTGAGCAACGTTGCCATAGGGTTCGTCGACTGCTACGACTTGTGGTTCTGAACCAGCGCAGCAATCCATTAGTGACCAGTCTGCGTTTACGTCATCCGCAAAAATGGTAATTTCTTCCGCGCCGGCACTTGGATCATAAATACGTGCTTCATCAACACGGAATACCGCGCCGTCGCCTGTACCCCAGGCCGGATACACCATCACGACATCAATGGCAGACAGGTCCAGGCCCGCATCCATTAAGTTTTGTAAGCTGAAAGCGTAGGTCTGCCATTCACCAACAACTGGTTCCTGACCGCCGGTCGACAAATCAACTTCAACCTCGGTTTCTGCGCCATTAGCTTCTACTTTGAACTTCCAGACCGAATCGGGATCATTCGGGTTAGAAACCACTTTCATATCAAACTGGACAACGCCTTCAACCATGAGTGCCGATGCGTCAAATTGGATACCCGAGTCCTCTGCCGGTTTAAAACCGACAACCGTCGGCGTTGCGCCAATTTCAAATTCGCCGACCACACCGCGCTCTTCATCAACCACTTCCTGCGGTGTGGTGCCGCCACAACAGTCCCATAATGGCCAGTCTGGGTTTTGCTCATCGCCGAATAAGACCAACTCTGGTGCTTCAGCATCGGGTGAGGTGACTTCGACGTTAGTGAGTAAATACTCCGCGCCGGCACCAAGCCCCCAGGCAGGGAATACCATGAAAGCATCCAGAGCGGATGGTTCCAGCTGGGCATCAACCAGTTGTTGGAGTGGGTAGGTATAGGTTTGCCATTCACCAACAGTTGGTGAAACACCTTCTGTACTGTCGGTTAATGGTAATTCCGCATAGGTTGCGTTGTTGTCACTTTCAAACTTGAAGAGCCAGGTTGCAGAAGAATCGCTGGGAGGCGAGACTAACTTCATGTCAAAGCTGACACTGCCGTTCTCAATCATTCCGGTTGCATCAAAAGGTTGCGGTTCACCTTCTCCATCGGTGATAAACTCTTCGCGTGAGACAAAGCCGTTAACGGTGGGTTCATCATTCACTACGAATTTATAGACCTGTCCCTTTTCCTCGTCGTCAATGAGTTCAGGTGTTGAACCGCCACAGCAATCCCATGCGGGCCAGTTCGGGTTGGGTGTGCCATCAAAAATGGTCAGATTCTCAACAGTTGTGGATGGTGGCGTGGGGATAGGCGCTTCACCTGTCACCAGGGTTTCTTCGTCATCGTAACCTGCTCTGACGGTCTCACAACCTTTACCCGTATCAGGGTTTTGGTTGCATTGATAGACTTTGATGTAATCAACCTCAAGTGTTTGTCCTTCAGCGAAAGCGCTGTCATCTATACCCAGGTTATTGGTATTTTCAGGCCAGTCACCGCCCACTGCTAAGTTCATGATTAAGTAAAAACTTTGATCATAGGGTGCTGGCCCATAGTCCAGTGTAAGCTCGCCAGTAGGTTGGTCGTAATACTCGGTGAACCAACCCTGATGATTTAAGCCAATGGCTTCGCCCTTGCTATTATAACGCAGCTGCGAGTCACGTTGAGTCTGGTATAAATAGCCATCGACATACCAGCGAATTTCGCCTTCTTGCCACTCCATAGCATAGGTATGGAAGTCGTCGGCAGGGTTGGCGTCGCCAGGTAGCTGGTAGGCTTTACCCGAAGAGGAATTGTTTGGCCAGTCTCGCCCATAATGAAGGGTCCCGTGAACGTTACTTTCAACATTACCTTCGGCATCAGTAGTTTTCAGGTTAACGGCTTCAACAATATCGATTTCGCCTGACTTCGGCCAGCCGCCATACACGGCATCGGTTGGCATCATCCAAACGGCAGGCCAGGACCCTTGTCCCTCTGGCAGTTTGGCACGAACTTCAACACGACCGTATGTGAAGTCACCTTTGTTTTTGCTGTTTAGGAGTGCAGAGGTATACGGCAGACTGCCGGTGTCATCTTCGCCCGCGGGCATAGCGACAATTTTCAGTGTTCCGTCAGAAACAAAGGCGTTATCGGCGGAGTCGGTGTAACACTGCTGTTCATTATTGCCGCCACCCTCGCAGTTGATCTCAAAATTCCATTTGCCTTCATCGATATCACTACCGTCAAACTCATCTTGCCAGACGAGTTCCCAGTCGGTAACCGGTTCGGTTGTATCTACCTGGCTGTAATCGGTGTCGGTTTCAACGCTATCACCACCACAACCGGCTAACCCAAGCGCAATAAATGCTGCTGCGAGCGGGCGTATTTTTATTGTTGTAAGGTTCATAATTGGTTTCCTGGTTTATCGTTCTTGTTGTTCTGCTGCTTTTTTTATAAATGTAAGCGCTTTCACAAAATAGAACAAGAAATTAACATCGTCAATATGACTCTGCAATATCTTGTTCATTTTTTGTTACAACTTCTTTCCCGGAAGCGTTCATTAGAGCAACGGTATTATCCAGCATTCGGTTGCTGAAGCCCCATTCGTTGTCGTACCAAGCCATCACTTTGACCAATCGGCCATTAACCCGGGTTTGTCGTGCATCAAAAATACTTGAGTGCGAGTTGTGGTTGTAGTCACTTGAGACCAATGGCAGTTCATTTACCGTCAGTACGCCCTGAAAATGGGGCAAAGAAGCGGCATCCTGAATAATTTGGTTGATTTCATTAACGGATGTGTCGCGTTCGGCAATAAAATTCAGGTCAACTAGCGAGACATTGGGTGTGGGAACGCGCACCGCTAAACCATCAAAACGTCCTTGCAGTTCCGGTATGACCAAACCGACGGCAGCCGCGGCTCCGGTTTTTGACGGGATCATGGATTGCGCAGCGGCGCGAGCCCGTTGTAAGTCGCTGTGATAGGAGTCGGTAAGGCGTTGGTCATTGGTATACGCATGCACGGTGGTCATTAACCCAGATTCAATACCAAGCGCCTCGTGCAATGGTTTGGCGATGGGCGCGAGACAATTGGTGGTACAGGAGGCATTGGAAATAACGCGCATGTCTGAGGTTAGGGTGTGATGATTCACGCCGTACACCACCGTGGCGTCAACGCCTTTCCCCGGCGCCGAGATAATGACTTTTCGGGCGCCGGCCGTTAGGTGTTTTTCCGCCTCTTCACGTTGAGTAAACAACCCGGTGCACTCTAAGACCACATCGATACCGAGCTGACCCCACGGAAGTTGGGTTGGGTCGCGCTCGGAATAAACCTGAATGGTGTCGTTGCCGACCTGAATGGCGGATTCGCTGCTACTGACGTCTTTGGCGAAGCGGCCGTGAACCGTGTCAAATTGCAATAAGTGAGCGAGTACCTCAGGTTGACCCAGGTCATTGATGGCGACCACTTCTAACTCTTGATTTAACGACCGCTCGTACAATGCTCTGACAATATTTTTACCAATACGGCCAAAGCCGTTTATCGCTATTCTAATTGGCATGATGACTCCTTTATGATGATGAATCCGGGGACTTTTGAAAACGTGACCCCTTTAAGCCCTCTTTGACCCGGGCCAGCTTATCCCGGAACTGAGGGCCTCGTTTTAATGTGTAACCAGCAATAATGGCGTCGATTAATACCAGTTGTGCAATACGGGACGCCATGGGCATATACTGATCGGTATCTTCGGGAACATTTGAACTGACAATAATTTGGCAAAAGTCTGATAAGGGGCTGTCTGACGCGGTAACGCCAATAACGCAGGCACCGTTTTCATGGGCAATTTCTGCAATTTCGCACAGGGCTTTGGTGCGCCCGGTATGGCTGATACAAAACAACACATCGTTCGGCTCGCTGTTAATTGCCCACATTCTTTGCACCAACAGGTCATCGGAAAACGAAGAGGGGGTGTCGAAGCGGGCGAATTTATTCTGTGCATCGTGGGCGACAGAAGCCGATGCACCAAAGCCGAAAAAGGCGATCTTCCGGGCGTTAGCTAATGCATCCACCGCGTTGGCGATAGGTCGGCTATCAAGCGACTGCCTCGCAATATTCAGTGCACTGAGGGTTGAGTCGAATATTTTTTGTGTGAGCTCGTTAACGTTATCGCTTTCTTCAATATGGCGGTTCACAAAGGGCGTGCCCTTGGCTAAGTTCTGTGCCAACTGCAGTTTAAAATCAGGATAGCCTTTGCAGCCTAAGCGGCGACAAAACCGATTAACGGTCGGTTCGCTGACATTGGCGAGTGACGCCAGGCTGGCAATACTTCGGTGTATGGCCGTTTCGGGGTCGTGTAACACCAGCTCCGCCACCTTGCGTTCGGATTTACTAAATTGTTGCAGTTCCGCTGAAATTCTTTGTATCAGATCCATCGATTGACCAACTCACAGAGTTTTGTAATTTAATTACATTTAAAATGTTATATTGACAAAGCTTTTGCAATTAAACTAGCCTAAATGTAGTAAAGTTACAGAATCAAGTGTTATTTTTATCGAGGCAGCTATGACTGAGCGTCCAAAAAATTGTGATTTCGTGTTGTTTGGTGTGTTAGGGGATCTCTCGCGCCGCAAATTACTGCCTGCGTTATATCAGCTTGATAGAAGCGGCTTGTTAAGCAGTGGCACACGGATAATCGGTACGGCACGAAATGATTTAACCGCCGATGAGGCGCTGAAACGGGTTGAGAAAACATTGCGTGAATTTGTCGCTAAAGGCGATTTCGACAATGATTTATTGGTTCATTTTTGTAAGCGCTTTCATTATGTTCAGATGGATTTTAGTGAAGAGTCTGATTACACCAACTTAAAAGACACTCTCCAGGCTGAACATACGGCCATTTTTTATCTTGCGACACCACCGGCAATGTACGCCACTATTTGTGCAGGGCTGGAGCAACAGGGGCTGGCGAAACAGCCGGCACGGGTTATTCTGGAAAAGCCAATAGGACACAACTTAGATTCTTCACAGGAAATCAACCAGGCGGTTGCCCGGTATTTTGAAGAAAACCAGGTTTACCGTATTGATCACTACCTTGGTAAAGAAACGGTACTGAACCTACTGGCGCTGCGGTTTGCCAATGCGTTGTTTTCCTCAAACTGGGACAACAATGCGATAGACCATATACAGATAACGGCCGCAGAACAGGTGGGGGTTGAGGGGCGTTGGGGTTATTACGATGACGCCGGGCAGTTGCGCGACATGGTACAGAATCACTTGTTGCAGGTGCTGTCGTTGATAGCAATGGAGCCTCCTTCGCGCCTGGATGCAGAAAGCATTCGCGAGGAAAAATTAAAAGTATTAAAAGCGTTGCGTCCTATTGATGAATCTAACTGTCAGGAAGTGACGGTACGGGGGCAATACCAATCCGGCTTTGTGGCTGACCAGCGGGTTCCTGGTTATTTAGAAGAAGACGGAGCGAGGAATAACAGTCAGACCGAAACCTTCGTTGCGCTTAAAGTCAATATTGATAACTGGCGCTGGTCCGGTGTGCCATTTTATTTGCGTACCGGCAAACGCATGCCCGAAAAGTGCAGTGAAGTGGTTATTACGTTTAAAAAACAGCTACATAATATTTTTAATGACACGGCAATGGAGCTACCCCCGAACAAACTGGTAATTCGATTGCAGCCCGACGAGGGTGTCGAAGTGCAGATATTGAATAAGATTCCCGGGCTGGGTAAGCGAATGCATTTAAAAGCGACCAACCTGGATCTCAGTTTTAACGAAACCTTTGAGAAAAAGCGGATTGCCGACGCCTATGAGCGGCTGTTGCTCGAAGCAATGCAGGGTAATCAGTATCTTTTCGTTCATCGGGACGAGGTGGAGTACGCCTGGCGCTGGATTGACGGCATTGTTGCGGCATGGGAGAGCAATGAGCAACCACCTAAAGCGTATCAGGCCGGTACCTGGGGCCCTGTTGCTTCAGTCTCGTTGTTGGCGCATGACGGCAGACAGTGGGACGAATAAATGAAGGAAGTTAATGTGAATAAATTCGATAATAACCAGCAGCTCACTGACGTTTTGTGTGAGCGGGTGGCCACCATTTTAACCGATGCGGTGGCAGAGCGAGGCGAGGCAACCTTAGTGGTTTCTGGTGGACGGACGCCAAAGCCTTTATTTGAAAAGCTGTCGCGAACCTCGCTGCCCTGGTCAAAGGTCACCATTCTTTTGGCCGACGAACGCTGGGTGTTACCCGATTCTGATGACAGTAACGATAAGTTTATTAAAACCACGTTACTTAAAAATAAAGCGGCACAGGCCCGTTACGTGGGTTTGTTTACGGCGCACCAGAGCGCCAAAAGTGCGGAGCTGTCGCAATCACAATTGATTGGTACATTACCCACCTTTGATGCCGTTATTTTAGGCATGGGAGCGGACGGTCATACAGCTTCTTTATTCCCCTGTTGTGATGAACTGGACGTGGGGATGACGGGAACACAGGCGGTTGTGGCGACGCAACCTCAATCAGCGCCGTATGAACGGTTAAGCCTGACCCGACAGCGCTTGCTTGACAGTCGTCATGTCTTCTTCCATATCACTGGAGACGACAAATGGACGGTGTTGGATGCGGCAATGACCCATCATGATCCAAAACGCTACCCAGTCAGCGATTTTGTCCATGACTCGCCAGTTCCGACTGAAGTTTTTTACGCCGCAGCTTAAGAGGTGTTTATGAATCCCGTAGTACAACGTGTCACTGACAGAATAGAAGCCCGGAGTGAAAAGACTCGCGCCGACTATTTACAACGTATGGCCCAGGCGAGAGCGCAGGGACCTCATCGGGGGGCGTTGTCCTGTGGTAATTTAGCCCATGGCTTTGCGGCCTGTGGCAAGGAAGATAAGTCTGAACTGCGTAGCCTGACCAAAGCCAATATCGGCATTGTAACCGCCTATAACGACATGTTGTCGGCGCATCAGCCGTACCACGACTACCCGGAAAAACTGAAACAAGCGATACGCGACGTGGGCAGTGTTGCCCAGGTTGCGGGCGGCGTGCCGGCTATGTGCGATGGGGTGACTCAGGGTCAGCCAGGCATGGAGCTCAGTCTTATAAGCCGCGATGTGATAGCTATGGCGACAGCCGTGAGCTTGTCACACAATATGTTCGACGGTGGCTTGATGCTGGGCATTTGCGACAAAATTGTTCCCGGGTTGCTAATTGCGGCGCTCAGTTTCGGTCATTTGCCTTTTATTTTTGTGCCCGCCGGGCCTATGCCTTCGGGCATTTCTAATAAAGAAAAAGCCCGTATCCGCGAGCTTTATGCTGAAGGCAAGGTGGATAAAGAACGGCTGTTAGAAGCCGAGGCTGCCTCGTATCACACTGCAGGAACCTGTACGTTTTATGGTACCGCCAACTCGAATCAACTGGTGGTTGAAATGATGGGGCTCCATTTGCCCGGCGCGTCTTTTGTTAACCCCACTAGCGAGGTGCGCGATCACTTGACTCGCGTGGCGGCTCAGCATGTGACCCGGATAACCGACTTGGGTGCTGATCATCGTCCAATTTCAAAGATTGTTGACGCAAAAAGTATCGTTAATGGCATTATCGGTTTGTTAGCGACGGGCGGTTCAACCAACCACACCATGCACTTAGTTGCCGTGGCGAAGGCTGCGGGTTATCAGGTGGACTGGAATGATTTTGCTGAATTGTCGTCGGTGACGCCATTATTAGCACGGATATACCCGAACGGGCAGGCTGATATCAATCATTTTCAGCGCGCTGGTGGTATGCCCTTTTTAATTCGTGAGCTGCGCCGCGGCGGAATTTTACACGAAGACGTTAACACCATTGTTGGGGAAGGGCTGGATAAATATCAGCAGCGACCGACGTTGACGGACGAAGGCAAACTCACCTGGGTTGATATTGAAGAAGATTCTCTGGATGAGGACGTACTGCGACCGATTAGCCGTCCATTCAGTACACACGGTGGTCTGGAAGTGCTGAACGGGAATCTGGGCAGGGCGGTTATTAAGACATCGTCATTGCCGGAAGACACTCAGCCAGTGGAGGCTCCCGCCGTTGTTTTCACCAGTCAGCATCAGCTTGATGCGGCATTTAAAGCCGGTGAGCTGAACAAAGACTGCGTGGTGGTGGTGCGCTTTCAGGGGCCTAAAGCTAATGGCATGCCAGAGCTGCATAAACTGACCCCACCGTTGGGTGTTTTGCAAAAACGGGGTTATAAAGTGGCGTTGGTTACCGATGGGCGCATGTCCGGAGCATCGGGCAAGATACCCGCTGCAATACACGTAACCCCCGAGGCGGTTAATGGTGGCCTGATAGGTAAGGTTCATGACGGTGATATGATCAAGCTGGATTTTGAGCAGGGCGTGTTAGAGTTGCTGGTTGATGAAAACGAGCTGGCGCAACGAACCATGGCACCAGCTGATTTGACCGATAACCAGTTTGGCATGGGGCGTGAGCTGTTTGCTAATTTCAGAGATAATCTCAGTGGCGCGGAGTATGGCGCCTCTGTGTTGTTCAAGGAAGACTAGTCGATGGTAACGGATCCTCAATTAAACGGTCACCACAAATTCGCTGTTGTTGCTGATATTGGTGGTACCAATGCGCGCTTTGGCCGAATTAACTTAAAGACCTTTGAACTTGATCGCATTCAGGTTTTTGCTTGCGCCAATTACTTAAATTTAACCGATGCCCTGATTGCTTACCGCGAACAGCAGCAGGTTGAACTGATTCATGTTGCTATAGCGATAGCTTGTCCGGCAGAAGGTGATTCGATTCAGATGACCAATCACCATTGGCAGTTTTCTGTAAAAGGTACCCGTGATGCTCTGGGCTTAACCAGCTTTATTGTGCTTAACGACTTTGCGGCCGCCGCTATGAGTCTGGTGACGTTGAATAAAAGTGAAACCAAGAAAATTGGCGGGGGCAAAAAAATAGAGAATGCACCGTGCGCCGTATTGGGTGCCGGCACGGGGCTGGGAGTGGGCCATTTAATTTGTTTACCCAACGGTGACATGATGCCGCTGCCCGGCGAGGGCGGCCATGCCGATTGGGCTCCGTTAAACGAAAAAGAGTGGGCGATACATGAATTTTTAGCGCGCCGCTTTGAGGGGCGTGTCTCAGCAGAACGCTTATTGTCAGGCCCAGGTCTGGAAAACCTTTACCAGGCTATTGCCTATTATCATGACAGAGCGGTGCCGCCGTTACCGGCCAAGACAATTGGTGCCCGCGCGGTAACGGGGTGTGATGCTATTGCAACAGAGACCGTGAATCAGTTTTTTGCCAGTCTGGGCAGCTTTGCCGGTAATTTGGCCTTAACCCTCAATACCCGGGGTGGTGTCTACATTGCCGGTGGCGTTGTGCCGAAATTGTTGCCATTAATGGCAGGTTCCGAATTTCGTACGCGTTTTGAGCAAAAGGGGCGTTTTTGCAATCTGGCTGAGTCGATCCCCTGTTACGTGATAACCGCTGAGTACGCGGGTATGCGCGGTGTGGCTCAATACTTAAAACAAACCCTTCGGCATACGGCCGCTGACGAAACAATAGGAACCGAACAATTATGAATTACAGTGCCAGCGATATTTTTTCTGCCTCTACAATTATACCGGTGATTGTGGTTGACGACATTAGCCAGGCGGTGCCTTTGGGCAAGGTGTTGTGTGAGCAAGGGTTTAAAGTACTGGAAGTGACGTTGCGCACGTCGGTGGCATTAGAAGCCATAAAAAAAATGCGTGAGGAAATTCCTGAAGCCCTTATTGGGGCGGGCACGGTAACCAATCCGACAGAATTGAAGCAGGTGCAAATGGCAGGCGCGCAGTTCGCTATTAGTCCCGGAGCTACGCCTGCTTTACTGGAAGCCGGAAAGCAGGCCGACATTCCCCTGATACCGGGCGTGGCTACGGTATCGGAGTTGATGCAGGGTATTGAGCTGGGTTACCAGCACTTTAAGCTATTTCCGGCCGAAGCTGTGGGTGGCCTTAAATTGTTGAAGTCGATTGCGGGGCCGTTTCCGGATATTCGCTTCTGCCCAACGGGCGGTATCAACGAAAGTAATTACCGAGATTATCTGGCGTTAGACAATGTCAGTTGTGTTGGCGGCTCGTGGATCATTCCTAAATGAGGAGACTGACGTTTATGCCAGGAACGGTATCTCACCTGACATGAATGTCAGGCTACGTGCAGTTAAATGTGAGTAAATGTCGATTTTTCCAAATGGATGCTAGACTCTTTAGTTAAGAAAGCAGACCACATAGGTGAAACAGATGAAACTACTTTTAGCTTTTGCAACGACGGCGCTATTGGCGGGTTGCAGTACAGCTCAGTCAGCAACAGATACTCCGGTCACTATGGCCGATATTAACGAACTGATTGGTAAGCCAGAGGCGCAAAGTATAGATAGCTGTAAAGTACTGCCTGTGGGCAAAAGAGCCTGCGGTGGCCCTGCGGGTTATGTGGTTTACAGTAGCGAAACCATTACCGATGAGAGAGAACTGCTGGATGCTGTGCATCGCTACAATGAGAAGGCCGAAAAAGATGCTCAAACAGGCTATTCGACCTGCCAGTTTATTCCAGAGCCCGAACCCCAGTTAAAAGCTGGCGTGTGCTGGATACCCTAGTGGACAAATACTAATCACTTAATTAGACTAACTAGTATCAATATTTAAGAGTAGGCGGAGGCTTGATGGACAAAATTGATCGTGCTTATTATCCAGAGCTCGATAAGCTTCTGTGGGATACCAATACGAAATACTTAACGCCTAAAGAAGCATTGGATATATATGAAACTCGCTGGCGTTTTGTCGAAGAAAGGCAATTGCTTAAGCGCGAGCGTCAGCTAATTGATAAATTGGCAAAAGATGCAGGCGGTTTTCTCCCAAGTGCAGCGTAAAAATTGATGAGCACTTACCAGCGTAAACACCACCAGTTAATTCAGCGTTGCCTGGATAATTTTAATAGCCACTACTTAACGGAACACGCAATTCTTTTTGGTGGCGGCACTCGCATAGCTCTGGAGCTTAGCGAGTATCGTGAATCAGTTGACATCGATTTTCTTTGTAGAGATAAAAAATCATTTCGAGCGGTAAGAGAACAGGTAACGAATAGAACGCTAGGTGAGCTGGTAAAAGAGGATTTTATTTATTCTCGCGATATTTCGTTTGATAGATATGGTGTGCGCACTTTTCTGGATGTTGATGGTGTGAGAATTAAGCTTGAGTTTGTAGCTTTTGACAACTACGCGTTAGAGCAAGGAGATGACGCAGATTTATTTAATGTGCCTTTTATTGACCGTACTTCATGTTTTATCACCAAGCTTCTGGCAAATGCTGATAGGTGGATGCAGAAACCTTATAAAGACATATTTGATTTGATTGTTATGTTTGAAAACTGGGGGGAGATACCACCCGAGGCGTACGCGGAAGCTCACACCCATTATGGAATTGATGCCGTAAATAACAGCTTAAGGCGGGCACTTCAGAACCTTCTGAATAATCATGATACCTATAGAAAAGAAGCAGAAGCTATGGGGGTGAAAAAAGAATACTTTGATAGTGTGGTGGTTCCTGGTTCTGAGCGATTACTTTCATCAGTCAGTGGTATGTAGCCTGACATTCATGTCAGGTGAGATATCTTTCCTGACGTAAACGTCAGGCTTGTATCTGTCAGTGCCATTTGATTAGCTACCGAATGTCACAACCGGGGCTGGTGAGTCAGTACGTCAGGCAAGCATTTAATGCTGCGCCGTAGATTCAGACCCCAGCCCCATTTCTCTTAGACACTGAATGGTATCCAGGTCCCCATTATAAGTGGTGAGGCCGTATGAACAAGCGGAGTAAAAAGAGAGATGACAGCATACGTTGGCATTGATGTAAGTAAAAAGAAATTAGACGTTGGTTTTTATTCCGACAAGCTGGGTAAAAACGGACAGAGGAAGAAGAAAACAAAGGTCTTTAAGAACGACCGTCAGGCGTTCTCTCAGCTGGAGAGCTGGCTAACGCAGCAGACTCAACATAAAGCACAGGACATCGCGATAGGGATTGAAGCGACCGGGATTTATCACGAAGCTTTGATTTATACGCTGAACGAGCAGGGATTTAAACTCTTTATTGCCAACCCGGGGCGGGCAAAGAAATACTTCGAGTCGCTTGGCGTTACCCATAAAACGGACAAATCCGACAGCCTCCTGCTGGCTCGTTTTACGGAAGATAAAGCTCATAACGGTGACATTACCTGGTGGAAGCCTGAATCGCCGGAAGCCCGGCATTTAAAGCTTTTACTCAGACGCCTGAAGGCCTTGCAAAAAGACGCTCTACGCGAGAAGAACCGGCTGGAAGCCTGCGCCAATACCGACACTTCACCACGGGTGGTGAAATCGATTGAAGATATGATAGCCGTGCTTAATGAGGAAATTAAAGCACTGCTAAAAGAAATCGACGACCATATTGACGGGCACCCGCAGTTAAAGAAAAACCGTGAGTTGCTTGAGAGTATTGATGGTGTGGGACCGACGGTCTCCCGAGAGCTGACCAGCTTGTTCAGCGTAAAACGCTTCAGCAGCGCCAAAGAGGCGGCGGCCTATCTGGGGTTGATACCCAGGCTACAGGAGTCCGGCTCACATAAAGGGATGACCCGGTTAAGCAAAATCGGGCCTTCGGCTATACGAGCCTTACTGTACCTGCCGGCCGTAGTTGCCAGCCGTTGTAACCCGGACATCGCTTATCAGAAACAAAGGTTGTTAGCTCAGGGTAAGACGAAAATGCAGGCGCTTGGTGCCGCCATGAGGAAACTGGTACAAATCTGCTTCGGCGTTATCAAGCATCAGGAAGAATATCGACCTCAAACATCATTGAGTGTTTGAAGTCGATTGGTACAAGATGGTATCTACGAAATCAACGTAGTCAGGCTACTTGCATTCCACGCACTAAACGGGTAAAATCCACCCGCAACATGAATCCAGTCACGGAGTGTTGCACATGCTGCGAATTGCCCAAGAAGCCTTGACCTTTGACGACGTTTTGCTCGTTCCCGGTCATTCCGAAGTTCTCCCCCATACCGCTGATTTACGCACGCAATTAACGCGTGGAATTTCTTTAAATATTCCTTTGGTTTCAGCTGCGATGGATACCGTTACTGAATCGGCACTGGCAATTGCGCTGGCGCAGGAAGGCGGGCTCGGATTTATCCACAAAAATATGACCGCAGAGCAACAAGCCGCGCACGTTCGTAAAGTTAAAAAATACGAAAGTGGCATGGTCTCTGACCCGGTTACCGTAAGACCTACTACCACCATTGGTGAAATTAAAAAGCTGACTGCCGAGCATGGCTTTCAGGGTTTTCCTGTGGTTGAAGGTAATGGCGACTTGGTTGGTATTGTTACCGGTCGGGATACGCGTTTTGAAGACGACGACAGCAAAGAGATTCGCCACGTAATGACCGGCAATGATCGCTTGGTAACTGTGCACGAAACGGCAGAAAGCGAAGAAATTCTTCAGCTTATGCACAAACACCGCATTGAAAAAATTCTGGTTGTGGATGACGCGCACAAGTTGAAGGGTATGATCACCCTGAAAGATTTTGAAAAAGCGGAAAACAAACCGAACGCCTGTAAAGATGAACTAGGCTCATTGCGTGTTGGTGCTGCTGTCGGTGTTGGCGCGGGCACAGAAGAACGTATTCAATTACTGGTTGAGGCGGGCGTTGATGTATTGCTTATTGATACTTCGCACGGGCACTCTCAGGGCGTATTAGACCGCGTTAAGCAAACTCGTAAAGACTACCCGGAATTACAAATTATTGCCGGTAACGTAGCAACTGCCGCTGGCGCTAAGGCGCTGGTTGAAGCGGGCGTTGATGCGGTTAAAGTTGGTATTGGTCCGGGCTCAATTTGTACTACGCGTATTGTTACGGGTTGTGGTGTGCCGCAGATTAGCGCTATTAGCGATGCCGTAGATGCCATTAAAGGCTCGGGTGTTCCGATTATTGCTGACGGCGGTATTCGCTTCTCAGGCGATATTGCTAAAGCTCTGGCTGCCGGCGCGCATTGTGTGATGGTGGGCAGCATGCTGGCCGGTACGGAAGAGTCGCCGGGTGAAGTTGAGCTTTACCAGGGACGTTATTACAAATCGTACCGTGGTATGGGCAGCCTGGGTGCAATGAACCAGCGCAATGGTTCGTCTGACCGTTACTTCCAGAAGAGCGATGAAGCCGATAAGCTGGTACCTGAGGGAATTGAAGGGCGTATAGCTTACAAAGGACCAATTTCTGCGATTATTCATCAGCAAATGGGCGGCCTGCGTTCAGCTATGGGCTTAACCGGTTGTCCGACAATTGATGACATGCGCACTAAGCCGCAGTTTGTAAAAGTAACTGCAGCCGGCATGGGCGAATCACATGTACACGATGTGCACATTACCAAAGAAGCACCGAATTACCGCAGTTCATAACAGGATGACTAATGACTAGAGATATCCACGACCACCGAATATTGATTCTGGATTTCGGCTCTCAGTACACTCAGCTGATTGCCCGCCGTATTCGCGAAATTGGCGTTTATTGTGAGCTTTGGGCCTGGGATGTTGACGAAGCTGACATTCGCGACTTTGCGCCTAAAGGCATTATTTTGTCGGGTGGCCCTGAAAGCGTTGCTGAAGAAGGCTCGCCGCGAGCACCGGAATATGTTTTTAACGCTGGCGTACCGGTGTTTGGTATTTGTTACGGTATGCAGACCATGGCACACCAGCTGGGTGGTTCGGTGCAATGCTCGCTGGAGCGCGAATTCGGCTACGCGCAAATTGAGCTGGTAGAGCAAAGCCCGCTGTTTAAAGCTATTGAAGATGCTGTGTCTGAATCTGGCGCGCCGCTGCTGGATGTGTGGATGAGTCATGGCGATAAAGTGGAAATGATTCCGGAAGGTTTTCACACCGTAGCAAAAACCTCGTATTGCCCTTATGCCGCTATGGCGGACGAAGAACGCCGTTTTTACGGCGTACAATTTCACCCGGAAGTGACTCATACGCGTCAGGGCATGCGTATGCTGGAGCATTTTGTCAGCGATATCTGCGCTTGTGAGAAGCAATGGACCCCGGCGAAAATCATTGAGGACGCCGTAGAGCGTATTCGTGAGCAAGTGGGTACTGATAAAGTCATTTTAGGTTTGTCGGGCGGTGTGGACTCTTCTGTGACGGCGATGTTGCTGCACCAGGCCATAGGCGATCAGCTAACCTGTGTATTTGTGGATAACGGTTTGCTGCGCTTAAACGAAGCGGAGCAGGTCATGGAAATGTTTGGTGACCATTATGGCCTGAATATTTTGCCAATACGTGCCGAAGATCGTTTCCTGGATGCTCTGGCGGGCGAGAACGATCCGGAGAAGAAGCGCAAAATTATTGGTAATACTTTCATTGAAATTTTTGATGAAGAAGCCGGTAAGCTGACCGAGGTAGACTGGCTGGCGCAGGGCACTATTTATCCCGACGTTATTGAGTCTGCAGGCTCTAAAACCGGTAAAGCTCATGTCATTAAATCGCACCACAACGTAGGCGGTTTGCCGGAAGACATGAAGTTAGGTTTGGTTGAGCCGCTACGCGAGTTGTTTAAGGACGAAGTGCGTAAAATTGGGCTTGAGTTAGGCTTGCCTTACAACATGCTGTACCGGCATCCGTTCCCGGGCCCCGGCCTTGGTGTGCGTGTGTTGGGTGAAATTAAGAAAGAGTACTGCGACTTACTGCGCCGAGCCGATGCCATTTTCATTGAAGAGCTGCATAATGCCGACTGGTACAACAAAGTTAGCCAGGCTTTTGCTGTGTTCCTGCCGGTACGTTCGGTCGGGGTCATGGGTGATCAGCGTAAATACGATTGGGTTATTGCTATTCGTGCTGTAGAGACTATCGACTTTATGACCGCACGCTGGGCACACCTGCCGTACGAGCTGCTGGAGAAGGTTTCTAACCGGATTATCAACGAAGTAAATGGTATCTCCCGCGTAACTTATGATATTTCTGGCAAGCCACCAGCTACCATTGAGTGGGAATGATATTGCCCTGAATGAATGTTGGGCAATGTGGGATTGGAAATTGCGTCTCACCTGACGTTCACATCAGGTGAGATATAGAAAACGGAAACACGTAGCCTGATGTTCACATCAGGTGAAGTCTTTCACTTTTAGAAGTGGTAAGTCACACCTAAATGCACTTCGTTGTCGATGCTGTTGAAGTTTCCGCGGAAACCAGCGTCGGCAGAGAATTGCTCAGTAAATGCATAGCGCAAACGTGCACCAACAGATGCAAAACCGTCTAAGCCCCAGTCATAACCGGCGTCCACAATAGCTGTGGTTTGCTGGCTTAACTTCGTCATAGTACCTATACCGGCATAAGCGCTGGTGTCGTCGTAGTTGCCAAAGTCATAGTGGCTAACACCGGCTTTCAGGAAAGTGTTGAATTGCTTGCCTGCGCCCATGTCCATGAAGTATTTCGCACCAGCACGAAGTGAGTAGTCACCCATGTCTGTTAGTTGTACTTCGCCCACCCAGTTTGGGGCGATCGTTTTAGAGCCTTCTACGTAGAAGTCGGAATCGTAGAAATCAGAGAAACCGCCGCTAACGTAGTTTAAATCATCAGCTTTGCTGGCTGCTGAAAACATAAGCGAGCCGCTTGCGAGTAGAGCTGTTGTTAGAATAAGCTTTTTCATAGTTTGCCTCCTTGGATATGACATTTGTATTATGGCACCTGAGAGGCTGAATAGCAGCCCTTAAACTGTAAAGGTTCAGTAAAATAAAGGGCTGTAGAGGTTTTTGTGTGCTTACTGACATTATTTTTTTGTGGCGTACATTGTTCGTAGTGATAAGATCTCACCTGACATAAATGTCAGGCTACAGGGTGCGCGTAGCCTGATGTTCACATCAGGTGGGATATGGTTCCTGACATAAATGTCAGGCTACAGGATGTGCGTAGCCTGATGTTTACATCAGGTGAGGTATGGTTCCTGACATAAATGTCAGGCTACAGGGTGCGCGTAGCCTGATGTTTACATCAGGTGCGGTGTCCCCACATTAGATCATTTAACGATATCCAGCCAGACCATGCGGTGGTCTGAAGACGCGCTGCGCTTTTGCATTAGCTCGTTACCGGCTTCATCACCGACAGGCCAGAACACGCCTGCGTCTTTAACGACCAAATCGTTAGACGGTAGCACGTAGTCCACGCGCTTGCGCCAGGCCGCGGTGTGATACTGCGAGCCTTGTTTATCTGGTGAATGCTGTTCACCACCGCGGCTTTGAGGCTTAACATCGTTAACCCGCGGGTGTTGCAGTAATTGCTCAATAGCGCCATCAACACCGCCTGAACCGGCTTCTGCGTTCATGTCACCCATAACGATAAAGCTTTTGTCAGCTCCCAGGCCACCACGCAAGCCATTGTCATCGTACAGATAGTTGTCACTGCCGGGAGTAAGGTAGTCAGCAAATAAGCGAATTTCATCGTAGTTACGCATGCCGTTGCTGTTTTCCGGACCGTCGAACGCTGGCGGTACCGGGTGCGCAGCTAATAAGTGAATGACTTTGTCGCCCACTTGCACAGGAATATCCCAATGCGACTTCGAACTTAAAGGATATTGCGCCATAACTTCCTCGGGGTACCATTGTTCGTCAGTAGGCTGTTCCTGTTCATTCATCACGTAAGGAATATGGCGGCCGGGCATGTCTTTCCACAAAAAGTGCTGAAAGGTTCGGGCTTTATCCGTTAGTAACGGATATTTCGATAAGATAACCATGCCGTACTGACCCGGATACCAGCCAAAGCCCCAGGCGTCGATGCCTTTACCTTGTGCTTTGCCGTCGCGGTTTAAGTCAAAAGGCGAGGGCACCCCCGTATTTACCGGAGCGATATAAGCGTAAGGATACTCAATGGCTTTTTGTCCATTTTGTGAAACCGCCAGATACTTTTCCTGAAAGACATTAACGCCAATTTCCTTATCAACGTAGTCGAACTCGTTCAGCAGAACAATGTCTGGTCGTACACGTTGAAGAATTTCGGCAATACCACGAATTTGTTCATGATTCTGCTGTAACACCTGAGGTACCGGAGATTTCTCCAACTGCGGGAGCTCATCATCACTCAGGTAGTTAGATGCGTCCATACTGACATTAAAAGTCGCAACCCGAAGGGTTTCTGGTTCGCCTTTGCCGGAACCGGCGAATGCATTAAAAGAAGTAGGAATCATAAGAACAACGAATGTTAAAATTAATAAAAACCGTATAAAGCCCATGGGATAACCGTTTGAGAGCAGCCTAAGACAGTGGGTGAGAATAAAGGTTCCCGGATGACTAGGCAAGAGCTAATAATTTGATTAAAATATGTCACATATCTGACACAAAAATGTCTTAGAAGTGTAATGAAACCAGCCCGATCCCATACAGCTCCGACC
The DNA here is from genome assembly GCF_004364275.1 of Idiomarina sp. H2. Taxonomy (NCBI): domain Bacteria; kingdom Pseudomonadati; phylum Pseudomonadota; class Gammaproteobacteria; order Alteromonadales; family Idiomarinaceae; genus Idiomarina; species Idiomarina sp. H2. Next base: position 108,151 of record NZ_SNZY01000006.1, on the reverse strand, counting down.
TCTTGCCGCGTACTGAATACCTTTCAGGCTATCAGCTTCCCGGTAATGAATCAGCTGCTATGTCGTGGCTCGTCATCCAATATCAGGCGAACACTCCTTTTTCCTCTTCTGCGTTCGCAAAAAAGTTCCATCGCTTCATACATTTTAACTGAGTTGTCGCATTTCTTCTTTATCTCGTTTCGTCCATTTAAATACTTTCTTTTTATTGTTGCTAAAAAACTAGGAAATAACTCATGAGATTGAACTCCAAGGTGAGTCGCATTTCTGCAGCTATTGCTTTAGCTGTGGGAATTTCGACAAGCGCTTTTGCTCAAGAAACATCATCGTCTATGCGCGGTGTTATCACTGGCCCACAGGGTAACCCTGCAGCAAACACAAAAATTATTATTATTCACCAGCCGACAGGTACAGTGAATGAGTTTACAACAAACGAAGACGGTACTTTCATAGCGAAAGGCCTGCGTGTTGGCGGACCATACCAGGTCATTCTGGATTCTGAGCAATACCGTGATGCGGTTCTTGAAGATGTTTATTTAAACCTTGGTGACACTTACCGTTTAACACGTCAGCTTGAATCAGCTGATATGGAACGTCTGGTGGTAACTGGTTCAGCAATCTTGATGGAAAGCGGTGGGGCTAGCAGTAGCTTCGGCGAAGACACTATCAATAACATGCCTAGTTTGAACCGGGATTTAAAAGACGTTGCTCGTATTAACCCTTTAGTGACTATTAATGGCGCTGGTGAGATGACGATTGCTGGTGGCGATCCTCGTATGAACAGCATCACGGTAGATGGGATTGGCCAGAACGATGACTTTGGTTTGAATTACGGTGGCTATCCCACAGAACAACCTCCTGTCTCTTTGGGTGCTATAGAACAAATCTCAGTTGACGCTGCACCGTTCTCTGTTAAAAAAGGTGACTTTTCTGGTGGTACAATTAATGCCGTTACTAAATCGGGTACTAATGAGTTTAAAGGTGAAGTTTTTTACGAATACACAAACCCCGATTTAAAAGGTGACGTTGATGTTATTCGTGAAAACTATCGTCAGACTGACGAGAACGGCTACCGTACCTATCGAGAAGAAAGTGTTGAATCGAATGATACGATTTCAACCTTTGGCTTATCTTTGGGTGGCCCAATTATTAAAGATCAACTGTTCTTCTTTACGAATTACGAAGAATGGACAAACGAAGTTGACCTTGATTACGGGTTTGAAAACAGTGGCGCCACTAATGAGTTTTATATCACTGAGGCCGAATTTAATGAGTTCATGAGTGTTCTCGACAATTACGGTTTAAGCGATTCGCTTGGTGGTGATCCTGAAAGTAAAGATCGCAAGTGGCTGACGAAGCTCAGTTGGAATATTAATAATAACCATCGTTTCGATGTCACCTATCAGTGGCAGGACAATGCTGATGAGCGTGAGTTTGCTACCGGCGGTACGACGATTCCTTTGAGTTCTCGTCGTTATACCTACCATACTCGCATGAACAACGTCAGCGCACGTTTGTACAGTGACTGGTCCGCAAATTTCATTACGGAAATTGGCATCACATATAAAGATGTTGAAGCGAACTCGTTGACCAACTCGACTCTGGGTGCCATTGAAGTCGATCTTGAAGAGCGCGGTCCGACATTTGAACTTGGGCGTGATCGTTATCGCCATGCGAATGTCGCAAAAAATGACAACCTAACCTTTAATTTCGATGCAACTTATTTGTATGGAGAGCACGAAATTGTATTTGGCGCGCAAGTTGAAGAGCTGACTTTATATAATAAGTTTGTTCCCGACTCACTAGGTTACTGGAAGTTTGATTCTCTTGAAGATTTTGCCGCAGGCATCGTAGGTATTGACGACGATGGAAACCGCAATTTCGCTTACCAGAATGCGTACACTAATAATCCAGAAGATGCAGCGTATGAAGTTGATAGAACAACCTATGCACTTTATGTTGGTGACACATTTTACGTTACACCAAACCTGGAAGTGAATGGCGGCCTGCGCTACGAGCGTTTGAGCTCGAGTGATAAGCCAACTCTGAATGAGAACTTTGAGCAGGCTTACGCAGAGCAAGGTATAACAAACCAAGAAAATCTTGATGGCCTGGACATTATTTTGCCTCGTGTCGGCTTTAAGTACTTCACAGATAGCAGCTTAGTGGTTCGTGGCGGCATTGGTCGTTTCTATGGTGGCGTGCCAAATGTTTGGTATACCAATCCATTTACAAAGGATGGCGTGACCTTGGTGTCTGCACCGACGAGTGTTATCAATAACTATTTCGATGGTCGTACGAATGTGGACTTTACTCAAGTTCCGGATGAGATTCTGAACTCTATGGAACAAGGTAATGGCAGTACCAACTATACGGATCCAAATTTTGAGTTACCCAGTGATTGGCGTGCTCAATTAGCGTTCGACTATGAGTTGGATATTCCGTACTTAGGTGACATGTTTACTGCCACAACGTCATTTATGTACAAACGTGTGGAAGATCAGCCTGTTTGGTATAATACCGCTATAGAAGAAGTGGGTTATGCCGCTGATGGCGAGCGTATTATTTATGAGTCGCGCTATGATGGTGACCGAGCTCAGAATTACGATATTATGCTGACGAATTCACCTGATGACGGTCGTGCATTTATTTTCTCACAGTCTTTAGCTAAGCAATGGAATAACGGTTTAAGCTTCACTGCTAGCTACACGTATCAGGATGTTGAAGACAATGGCGCGGGTTCATCGTCTCAGGCGGCTAGTAATTATAAGCACTACGTTGCTAAAAGCCGTAATCAGGCATTTTCTGCAACAGGCAACTTTGAAGTTGAACACAGTGTGAAAATTACTTTGGGCTACAAGCAAGAGTTTTTTGCCGACTACGAAACGCGCTTTAACCTGTTCTTTGAACGTCGTTCGGGTCGCCCATTTAGTTATATTATGGGTATGTACCAAGACGGGGACTTTGGTGATAGTGCCTTCGAAAATATGTATACGCAATCGGCCTATCTGCCATATATTCCAGCGAATGGTGAAGATCCAAACGTTGATTGGGATAACTCAATTAGCTGGGATGAAATTAAAATGTTGCTGGATAACGCTGGTATCTCATACGGTGGTGACGAGGGCTATATTCTGGACCGCAATACTCACAACCAACCGTGGGTAACGGATATTGACTTAAGCATCCAGCAGGAAATTCCAGGCTTTATGGATGGTCATAAAGGAATTCTATACTTAACGATTGATAACTTCGCTAATCTGCTGAACAGTGACTGGGGTGTTGAGCGTTACCTGACTTACCCACAAGTTGCTTTGTATGACTTTGGTGGTTTAAGTGATGATGGCAAGTACCAGATTGACTCAGTTTTTAATGGGTACTATCCGAATAATTACAGCTCAGTCGATATGAGCAGCTCTTCGTGGAGCGCTAAGCTAGGTGTTCGCTATACCTTCTAAAGAAAAAACAAGCTAAAACCAATAAAAGCCTCACAATTTTGTGGGGCTTTTTTTTTGAAGCGCGTTCACTAAATTGTCATAAATAAGCTTTACCCTCTTCCTCGCATAAATACCCAAAACCAAAATCGGGAAGAACAAAACTATGTTTAACTCTACTTTCAAGCGTACAGCTGTTGCAGCTGCTATTGCTTTTGGCCTTAGCGGTGCGGCCATTGCACAAGATACTTCATCAGTTGTTCGCGGTAACGTTGTTACTGAGTCTGGTGAAGTTGCTGCAAACGCACGCGTTGAAATTATTCACATTCCAACCGGAACTCGTTCCGTTGCTACAACCAACGAGTCTGGTGCATTTTCTAACTCTGGCTTACGTGTTGGTGGTCCTTACATCATCGTTATCGAAAGCAGTGAAGGCAAAAAAGTTTACGAAGATGTTTATCTTTCTTTAGGTGAACCTTACCGCATTAATGCTCAATTAGAATCTAGTGACATTGAACGTCTTCAAGTTACGGGATCTGCAATTATTGGTGGCGCAAACAGCGGTAGCAGCAGTTATTTCGGTGAAGATGATATTGCGAATTCACCGACCTTTAACCGTGACCTTAAAGAAGTTGCACGTATGAATCCATACGTTAACTTGCTGTCGGGGTCTGAGTCTCCATTAAGCATTGGTGGTGCGAACCCGCGTTATAACAGCATTGCTATTGATGGCGTTGGCGTAAATGATGATTTTGGTTTGAACGGCAATGGATATCCAACCCAGCGTTCTCCAATTTCTTTGGACGCAGTTGAACAAATAGCTGTTGATGTTGCACCTTTTGACGCGGCAGAAGGTGGTTTTTCAGGTGGTCGCATCAACGCAGTTACTAAGTCTGGTACAAACGAATTTCACGGTTCATTGACGTATGAGCGCATGAGTGACGCGTGGGCAGGTGATCCTAAAAACCCTGATGGCGAAGAAGTTCCACTAGACTTTGAACGTGACACTTACAGCTTGGCTCTGGGTGGTCCAATTATCAAAGATGAGTTGTTCTTCTTTGTTAACTACGAAAACTCTAAAGAGCCAGCTCAAATTGAATTTGGCCCAGCCGGCGCGGGCGCGGCAAACGACAGCCGGGTGACTCAGGACGAGTATGAGCGTGTGAAAGAAATTGCGAGTTCACAGTATGGCATTGATATCGGTAACTGGGACTCTGTTAAAGATACTGAAAACGACAACTTGCTAGTAAAATTGGACTGGAACGTTAGCAATGAGCATCGTTTAGCTCTTACTTATAATCGTACCGAAGGTAATAACTTACGTAATGTCAGCAGCAGCGAGTCTTCGTTAAACCTTGATACCAATTGGTATGACTACCAGCAAAACATGGAGTTGTACCGCTTAACCATGTTTTCTGACTGGAGCGCAGATTTATCAAGCGAACTTTACGTTAGTCATAAAGCGGTTGAATCTATTTCAGGTTTAGTGACTAAAGACTTTGGCGATGTTAGCGTTCGCACTGAAAACGGCACCTTAAACTTTGGGCCTGACTCAAACCGTCACGCTAACCAGCTTGAAAACGACAACTTGAAAATTGGTGCGAAATTCAATTACTTAATTGGTGACCACGAAATTGAATTTGGTGGTGAATACGATAAAGTTGACGTATTCAACATCTTCGTTCGTAACTCTTTAGGTTCGTGGACTTTCGAATCGATTGATGACTTTGAAAATGGTACGGCTGATACATTCACTTACGAAAATGCCTATACCAATAACGCAAATGATGCTGCGGCAGATTTTAGTATTGGTCAGTTAAACCTGTATGTGCAGGATAACTGGTATCTGAACGATACTATGGAGTTGGGTTTTGGTATACGTTATGAGCGTTATAGCTCTAGCGACAAACCAACCTTGAACGAAAACTTTGTCGAGCGCTATGGTTATAGCAACCAGGAAAACCTGGATGGTATCGATATTATCCTTCCTCGTGTCGATTTCAAATGGTTTGCTACAGATGACGTTGTTATTCGTGCCGGAGCTGGCCGTTTCTCAGGTGGACGTCCTAATGTATGGATTTCAAACTCATTTTCAAACGATGGTTATACCCTGGTTCAGTTTGACCGGGATGCAGTTGCCGAAAGCGACTATCTGACTAACCAGGACGTTAGCCAGGTTCCTCAATCGGTGCTTGATAGCATGGTTGCCGGTGATGGTGACACCAACAGCATCGACCCTAACTATGAGATCCCATCTGACTGGGTTGCTCGCTTAGGGGTTGACTATCGCTTTGATATTCCGGGTCTTGGTAACGATTTCAACATGACTGCGGAAGTTATGCGCAAATGGATGACGAATAACAGTCAGTGGAAAGATATCTCACGCTGTGTTGCAGGTGAAACGGCTGCCGGAGTTAACATTTATGAGCCATGTGATCCGACAGCTCCTTCAGGTCACTATGATTTAATGCTGACTAATGAAGATAAAAATGGTAAGGCGGTAATCTTCACTGCGTCTTTAGCAAAAGACTGGGATAATGGTTTCAGTGCTTTTGCAGCATACACGCACCAGGATATTGAAGAAGGAAACCCTGGAACTTCTTCAACCGCAACCTCCAACTACCAGTACAACATTGTTCGTGACCGTAATCAGGAGTTAATTGGTACAGCAGATTACCAAATAGAACACAGCATTAAATTGGCTTTAGGTTACAGCACTGAGTTCTTCGATGGATATGCATCTAAATTCAATTTATTCTTCGAACGTCGCTCAGGTACTGCCTATAGTTCTGTGTTAGGTCTGTACAATGACGGTGACTTTGGCGACCAGCAGTACTTCCAAAGAGGAAGTGCTTACTTACCATACATTCCTAATGGTGCAGATGATCCAAATATCAGTCCTGAAAGCACTATCTCATATGAAGATATGATGGCTAACTTTGAGGCAGCAGGATTGACTCAGTACGCTGGTGGATTTGCACCGAAAGGTACAGGTCGCTCACCTTGGGTTACCAACATGGACTTCCAGTTCCAGCAAGAAGTTCCTGGTTTCATGGAAGGCCATAAAGGCATGTTTTACATTACTGTTAACAACCTGCTGAATTTAATTGATAGTTCGAAAGGTAAGACTTTACGTCAGCAATACACAAACCAGGCGGTAGTCGACTTCGGTGGCCTGGATAGCGAAGGTCGTTACATTTATGAACCGGTATTCGGTGGATTCGAAGACTCTAACTGGAGCATCTTCGAAGCTGAAGAGTCTACCTGGCGCGTAAAACTGGGTGTTAAGTACAGTTTTTAATTGAGATTTAAGCGCCAAAAGCGCTAAGTAGTAAGATAAAAGCCGTGCCTTGAGCGCGGCTTTTTTTTATACAAAATTCACAAAACTGTCATAAATAAGCTATACCCTTATTTGCAGTTAAAACCAAAAAAACAGAACCGGGAAGAACACACTATGTTTAATGCCACTTTCAAGCGTACAGCTGTTGCAGCTGCTATTGCTATGGGTCTTAGCGGTACCGTTATGGCTCAGGAAACTTCGTCCAGCCTGCGTGGTGTTGTTACCACAGAGTCCGGACAGGTTGTTTCAAATGCTACTGTTCAAATTCGTAATGATCGCACCGGAAGCGTGAAAACTTTGCGATCTAACGAGCAGGGGACATTCTCTTCACGCGGCTTGCCGGTTGGTGGTCCATACACCATCGTAGTAGAAGGTCCAAACGGCCGCACTCAGGTTGTTGAAGATGTTTACCTGACCTTAGGTGACTCTCAAAATGTTAATATCACGCTTCAGTCTCAGGAAGAGATGGAACGCTTAAGTGTTACTGGCTCTATGACCAGCAACGCGTTGTATGGTAGTAACAGTCCGGCGGCAAACTTTAATCTTCAGGATTTAGAAAACGCTCCGGCAAGTGATCGCGACTTACGTGATGTTGTGGCGATAGACCCACGCATTTATATCAATGAAACAAATTCTGGCGCTATTCAGTGTGGTGGTGCTAACCCACGCTTTAATAGCCTGACCGTTGATGGTGTTCGTATGAACGACAACTTCGGTCTGAACAGCAGTGGTTATCCAACGGAACGCATGCCATTTTCTTACGACGCCATTGAACAGGTTGCGGTAGAATTTGCGCCATTTGATGTTCAGTACGGTGGTTTCACTGCCTGTAATATTAACGCGGTTACTAAAACCGGCGACAACGAAATGTTCGGTGGTGTGTTTTATGACTACACCAACGATTCTTTGCAAGGCGACAAGCTGGAAGGCGACAGTATTAATGTCGGCGACTTCAGTGAAAAACGTTATGGTTTCAACCTTGGCGGCGCGTTTATTGAAGACAAGTTATTCTTCTTTACTGCCTATGAAAAACTGGAAGGTTCTGACACTTTTGACCGTGGTCCTGAAGGCTCCGGTTCGGCGACAGAAGTTGTTGGCGTAAGCCAGGCGGACGTTGACCGTATCGCTGATATTGCACAGAATATCTACGGTTATGACCCAGGCGGCTTCCCTGCGAGCCTACCAGTAGAAGATGAAAAATTCTTAGCGAAATTGGACTGGTATATTAATGATGCTCACCGTGCGTCATTAACTTACAACTATAACGACGGTTACTCTATTGCGGAGTCTGATGGTGATGCGGACGAGCTGGAGTTTTCTAACCACTTCTACGAGCGAGGTTCTAAATTTACCTCTTATGTTGGTGAGTTGTATTCTGACTGGAGTGATAACTTCTCGACTGAGGCGCGTATTGGTTACTCTGAGTTAGATGCTCGTGTTAACCCATTGGGCGGCACAGACTTTGGTGAAGTGCAGATTGGCGTTAATGACGCAACGGTATACTTAGGTGCGGATGACTCTCGTCACGCGAACAAGCTGAAGTACGATACGACTTTTTTCAAATTAAAAGGTACTTACTTAACGGGTGATCACGTTATTTCTGCCGGTATTGAGCGCGAAGAATATGACGTATTTAACCTGTTTGTTCAGGAAGCTGAAGGTGAGTACCGTTTCGGCTCTATTGACGATTTTGAGGCTGGTACGCCGAGTACTGTGATTTACGAAAGCGCTGCAGGAACTAACAACCCGCAAGACGCTGCTGCGGAATTTGCTTATGCCGTAAATACTGCTTACGTTCAGGATGAATATTACTACGCGCCAATGGATATTACCTTCACTTACGGCTTACGTTATGACTGGTATACCAGTGATGACTTGCCGGTGAATAACCCATTGAACCAGGAACTATACGGTTTCTCTAACCAACAAAACATGGACGGCCAGGATTTATTGCAACCACGTTTTGGTTTCAACTGGTTTGTTAACCCGGATTTAGAAGTTCGCGGTGGTGTTGGCTTGTATTCCGGCGGTAATCCGAACGTATGGATTTCTAATAACTACTCAAATAACGGTGTAACTCAGTACGAGGCTTCTCGTAGCTTTGCGGACGAGCCGTTATTTAATGTGCCTCACACTGGCGAAGGTCGTCCAATTTTTGATGTTCCGCAGGAACTTTATGACGAAGTCGCAAATGCCAGTGGTCAGGGCCCAATCAATACTATGGACCCTAACTTTGAATTACCAAAAGAGTGGAAGTACGCCTTAGGTGCAACTTACACCTTGCCGGATAATTACATTCTAATGGCTGATTTCTTATACACTGATAAGAAAGACGCTGCGGTTATTTATAACATGGGTCTTGAGCAGGTTGGTACCGCACCAGACGGACGTCCAATTTTTGAAGAGTTGTCGACTGACGGACGCGATCAGGGCGATGACTTCCTGCTGACGAATGTGGATGGTGACTCGGGCTCACAGACGACTATTTCACTGGCGTTGAATAAGACGCACGACTTTGGTCTGGACTGGACCTTTGGTTATGCATACAACAAAGCGGAAGACGTTAACCCAATGACCAGTTCGGTGTCGTTCTCTAACTACACAAACCTGGCAACAGCTAACGCTCAGAACCCGGGCGTTGCAACCTCTAACTACGAAATACCGCACCGCTTTACCTTTAAAGCGAACTACACTAAAGAGTTCTTCGACGGTTATGCAACGGTTGTGACGCTGTTTGGTACACGCAATAAAGGTCGTCCGTTCTCTTACACAATGAGTGATGGTCCTTTTGGTGACATCGCCTACCAGGGACGTAGCTTGCTTTACGTGCCAACGGGTCTGGATGATCCAAACTTTGCCGTCGGTACGGATCGTGACGGTAACCCATTTGAAACCGGTGCTTTCTTCGATTTTCTTGAAGAGTCGGGGTTGAGCAAGTACGCGGGCGGCATAGCACCACGTAACGAGTTCAACAGTAAATGGTGGACTAAAGTGGACTTGCGTGTTGAGCAGGAACTGCCAGGCTTCATGGACGGACACAAAGCGTCTGCGTTCTTCGTTATTGAAAACTTAGGCAATATGCTGAATGACGACTGGGGCGTGCTGTATGAAGCTCGATTCCCACGCGCCATCAATATCGCTGACGTTGAAATTAATGATGCGGGGCAGTACCAGTTCAACAATTTCCGCGATGTATCAAACGTCCAGTCACGCCAGGGTGAACCTTCACTGTGGTCTGTGCGCATAGGCGTAGAATACAAGTTCTAACAGAAGTAACCTGGCGTTTACGTCAGGAACGATATCCCACCTGACATAAATGTCAGGCTACGGGTGGCATTTCAGATTACGGAATGTCAGGTTACGAGTTAGTGTTACGAATAAACCGCCGTTGGTATTGCCCGCGGCGGTTTATTGTTTTAACCTCCCAGTATCAGACACTTATAAATGCACTCTAATGGAACTGAGCTGGACCAGTCTTTTACCTTCCTTATTGGCAATTGTCTTTGCCATAGTTACCCGAAAAGTTCTGTTGGCGCTTATTGGCGGTATTATTCTGGCCAATATTCTGCTGTTCTGGCCTGCCCCTGAAAATATTGCCTACGGCACTTTAAACAGCACCTGGGATACCCTTATTGACCCCAGTAATATGCTGGTCTGGTTTTTTACTCTGGGTATTGGTGCGTTGTTCGGTGTGCTGGAAAACGGTGGCACGTTTAAAGAATTTGTACTCAAGCTGGAAAAGAAACAATGGATAGAAAGTAAACGCCGGGCCCGGTTAATGACCTGGATTTTAGGCGTTGTGGTTTTTATTGAGTCGAATGTCACTATTATGATTTCCGGCACTACGTCGCGGCCTATTTATGACCGCCTGGGTATTGCCCGCGAAAAGCTCGCCTATATTGTGGATTCTACCTGTGCTGCCATTTGTATTTTAATTCCGCTGAATGCCTGGGGGGCGTTTAATTTAACGCTCATTACGAATCAGGGTGTTGAGCAACCGCTGCTGGTGTTCATTCAGTCTATTGCCTTTAACTTCTATGCCATTTTTGCGGTGCTGCTGGCGCTGTTTGTGGCGTTGTTTGACTGGAATATTGGGCCCATGAAAGCCTTTGAAGAAAATGCAGTGCCTGATCAAGTCTCAAAAAACACCTGGGGTGATGGCCCCGATGAGGAAGCTCGCTTCGGTAAAGGTACAGCGGTGGTTATGACCAGCTTGATTTCGCTGGTGGTGATGGTGCCGGTTATGCTGCTGGTTACCGGGAATGGCGTATTGGTTGACGGCAACGGCACTTTAAGTGTGTTTGTCGCTATTTATGTGGCGCTGGGGATTGCCGTAGCCGGTACGCTGATGACACAACAGGTTGGTCTAGTCGATGTTGGCAAGTACCTGCTCAAAGGAGCCTGGAACATTCTGCCTCTGGCGGTCATTTTGTGGCTGTCTATTGCCCTTGGCGGCTTAACCCGTGATTTAGGTACGGGCGAATTCTTAGCGGCGGCGCTGGATGGTTCGGTGGCATTGTGGATGCTGCTGCCGCTGATATTTGTGCTCTCCGCTATTACCGGGTTTTCTATTGGTTCCAGTTGGGGCACTTTTGCCATTATGCTGCCGCTGGCGATACCGCTGGCAATGACTTTAGGACTACCACCCGCTCCATTTATTGCGGCGGCTATTTCCGGTGGCATATTTGGCGACCATGCGTCACCGATATCCGATACCACCATTATTGCTTCTATGGCGTCGGGCGTGGAGCACATTGACCATGTGCGGACACAGTTGCCCTATGCGTTAGTAGCGGGGCTGGCAGCAACAGTGGCTTACGCTATAACGGGGATGCTTATTTAGGCGTTGCAGATTTGCGGCGGGCGCGGAAAAAACGGCGTAAAATATCGCCGCATTCTTCTGCAAGTACGCCACTATGTACTTCAACTTTGTGGTTCATAGAGGCGTGGTTAATAACCTCAATGGCGGTTCCGGTGGCTCCGGTACGTGGGTCGGTTGCACCGAACACCAGCCGTTTTACCCGGGCATGAGTGATTAAACCGGCACACATGGCACAGGGTTCGAGGGTGACGTACAGGGTGGCGTTGACCAACCGATAATTATCGATGGTCTGGCCGGCAGAGCGGATGGCTTGCGCCTCGGCATGGGCGGACGGGTCGGACAAAGAAATCACCTGATTGTAACCTTCGCCAACAATTTTATCGTCCATGACCAACACCGCGCCAACGGGCACTTCGTCTGCGTTTTGCGCTTGTTCAGCAAGTTCTAAGGCTCGCTGCATGTAGATTTCATCGGTTGTCATGAGGGCGATTTTAGCGCAGGATATTACCCAGTACCAGAACAACAATCCGCACTTATGCAGGAGAGAACAATGAAAAAGCTCGTTATTAGCTTAATGCTGGCCAGTAGCTTTGGTTTCAGCGCTCAGGCCGCGGCGCAGCAGTCGCCGGTCAAAGTCAGCAGTGACTTAGAAGCCCAGGTTATTGAATGGCGTCGCCATATTCATGCGAATCCGGAACTGAGTAACCGTGAGTTTGAAACCGCAAAAATGGTAGCTGAACATTTGCGCTCTCTGGGCATGGAAGTGGAAACCGGTGTCGCGCATACCGGCGTTGTGGGCATGCTAAAAGGCGGTAAGCCGGGGCCAACAATTGCCTTGCGTGCGGATATGGACGCGCTGCCAGTGGTGGAGCAAACCGATGTGCCGTTTAAGTCGACGGTAAAATCAGAGTATCGCGGTAAAGAAGTGGGTGTAATGCATGCCTGCGGACACGACACTCACGTGGCGATGTTAATGGGTGCGGCGGAAAAGCTCGCTGAAATGAAAGATGAACTGGCCGGTAACGTCATGTTTATCTTCCAGCCTGCAGAAGAAGGCGCGCCTGAAGGTGAAGAGGGCGGCGCTGCATTAATGTTAGAAGAAGGCTTATTTGCCGACAACAAGCCGGAAAAAGTCTTTGGTATTCATGTGTGGGCGGGCTTTCCTACCGGGCACGTTGGCTATCGTAAAGGGCCGCTAATGGCGTCTTCCGATCAGTTCGAAATTAAAGTAAAGGGTAAGCAGGCGCACGGTTCTACGCCATGGGCGGGTGTTGACCCTATTGTGACCTCAGCACAAATTATTAATAACGCACAGACTATTATCAGTCGCCAGACCAACATCACCAAAGCGCCGGCGGTGTTGTCCTTTGGTATTGTTGAAGGAGGCGTGCGTAATAACATCATTCCTGATGAAGTTACGTTGATTGGTACTATTCGCAACTTCGATATGGACATTCGTTCGGATATTCACGCTAAACTGAAGCATATTGCGGAGAAAACGGCCGAGGCGAACGGCGCGGAAGCCCACGTGCATGTGAACTTAGGCTATCCGGTAACCAGTAACGATGCGGATTTAATTGACGAAATGCTACCGGTTACAAGAGCCGTGGCTGGTGCTGACAAAGTGCAGGAAGTGCCGTTAGTGACCGGAGCTGAAGATTTTTCTTACTACGCACTGGAAGTACCGGGAATGTTTGTGTTTTTAGGGGTTACCCCACCGGAGCGCGATATGTCAGAAGAACCGAGTAACCACTCGCCGCACTTCTATGCCGACGAAGACGCACTGAAAACCGGTACTGAACTCTATGTGAACTGGGCTCTGGAATCTCTCTAATATGCCGAAGTCTGCAGTATCGCTGTTTGCTATTTTACTGCTGGCCGCTAGTGTAATAACGGCCTGCAGTCCTCAAACCCGCCCCGATGCCATGTCCGTAGTTCAGGAACGTCAGGTATTGCGGGTGGGAACTTTGATAAACCCAACCAGTTATTATTTTGACCATGACCGTGAGCAGGGCTTCGAGTACGACCTGGCGAAACGTTTTGCTGATCGCTTAGGCGTGGAGCTGGAAATGGTGCCGCGCTTTGACGTGAATGATTTGTTTACCATGTTGCGCCGCGGCGAGATTGATATTGTTGCAGCGGGGCTGGACCGGACCTCGACGCGCGCTCAGCTGTTCCGCTTTAGTCCGCCTTACGACATTATTAGCCAGAAAGTAGTTTTTAAACAGGGCTCGCGGCAGCGCCCGCGGGACTTGCAGCAAATTACCGATGGCGAAATTGTGGTGGTGGAAGGCAGCTCTCACCATGAGTTTTTGAAAAGCCTGGGCGACAGTATTCCGACATTAAAATGGCGCGCGACTCGTGATCATGATGCGGTTGAATTGCTGCAAATGGTGATTAATGATGAGATTGATTACACCATTACCGACAGTACCGCGTTAGATATTCAACGGCGGTTTCATCCTGATTTAAGTGTGGCTTTTACGGTCAAACATGACCAGGATATTGCCTGGGCTTTACCTCAGGGTACGGATGATTCTTTATTTTCTGCGGTTATTGAGTATTTTGGCGAAATTCGCTCCAGCGGCCGCTTGGCGCATATTAAAGAGCAGCACTTTGGTCACGTAAAACAGTTTAATTATGTGACCACCAGTTTATTTATTGAAGCCGTAGAGCGTGTTCTGCCGCTTTATATTGAGACTTTTAAGGAGCACTCGGGGTCGCTTGACTGGCGTTTACTGGCGGCTATTTCGTATCAGGAATCGCTGTGGAACCCGCGGGCGGTGTCTCCGACCGGGGTGCGCGGCATGATGATGCTGACTCTGCCGACAGCCAAAGCTATGGGAGTTAAGAGCCGCTTGAATGCTGAGCAAAGTATTCGTGGCGGTGCGCGTTATCTGGAGCGTATGCTGAATCGGGTACCGGCAAGAATTCCGCAGCCGGACAGAACCTGGTTTGCATTAGCTGCGTATAATATAGGGTTCGGTCATTTAGAAGACGCGCGAATTTTAACTGAGCACCAGGGCGGGAACCCTGATCGCTGGGTGGATGTGAAAAAGCGTTTGCCACTTTTGCGGCAAAAGCAATTTTACCGTCATACTCGCTACGGTTTCGCGCGAGGCGATGAACCCGTGACCTACGTAGGAAACATTCGCCGTTTTTACGACACATTAAAGTATTTAGACGAGCAAGGACGGCTGTAACCAGCCCATGACGTAGCCTGACATTCATGTCAGGTGGGATGCCGGTTCCTGACGTAAACGTCAGGCTACAAACGACGATGATGCGGCTGGCTGTAGCCTGACATTCATGTCAGGTGTGATGCCGATTCGTGACGTAAACGTCAGGTTATGAACGACGATAATGAGCTGGGTGTAGCCTGACATTCATGTCAGGTGGGATGCCGATTCCTGACGTAAACGTCAGGCTACGTGAACCACAAAATTAGGTGTTTAATATGAAAAAGATAGCCGCTGCAGTATTGCTTAGCCTGGCGCCAGTAATAGCCTTTGCTCAAAGCCTGGGTGATAAAATTGAGTTGTCGGTACAAGGCAGGCTTATCGAAGCAACTCTGGCTGAGCGGCTGTCATCAGAAAACAGCTATCGCCTTACTTTTGAAGACCGTTATGGTGACGCTCAGCACTTAGGTTTTTTGCACAAGCGGGGCGATAACCAACTTATTTCAATAACCCACCCTGATGTTGGTGAAGTGGAAATTCGTCGCATAGACGGCGAGACCTATATTCATCAAAGAAACCGTGCACCATCAGAGCCGTTAAAACCTAAGCGCCGGCCCGAACCTGTGCAGCTGGAAAAGCAATTTCAGGTGGCTCCGCGCAAAGCGGCGTTGATGAAAGCCAACAACGCTCAAATAACCTCGTTGGTAACTCAGTTCGATAACAACATTGATGTGTTGTTTTTGTACGACGAACGCTTATTGGGTTATGCCGAAGACAACAACGAGGATTTAGCTTTACGTATTGAAGCAGCAGTAACCACAAGTAACGCAATTTTTGAACGCTCACAATTACCGGTTGAAATGTCGGTTGCCGGCGTGGACTTCTTTAACCCTGAATCGACCACGAACTTCCCGACAGAAGACCCTAATGCGATTGTCGATGAACTGGTGGATGATCAGCGGGTTCGTCGGTTAATGGATCGCTATCAGGCCGATGTGGTTCATTTCATTGGTGCTGAAAACTCGGAAGTCTGTGGTTTAGCCTTTGTTGCAACCGATTTTAATGTCAGCGACAACCTAGTGAACAGGGTTAGTGGCGCTGCAGGCGCAGGTTATACGGCATTGTCCTGCACGGGCTCGGGAACCGTTGCCCATGAGGTTGGGCACAACTTCGGGCTCAATCATGACCGCTACACATTAGCCGATAACGCAAGTGGCGGTGGTGGTGATCAGGAGGATTACCACATCCCTTATGGTTTTATTGAAGATAATGGGCGTTTTTACACGACAATGTCTTACGGTGGTGTCTGCCGAAGCGAATTTGGTAGCGGTGCGGAGTGCCGGGATGAGGCCGTATATTCCAGCCCCGACATAGTAGATAGTGATTCAGGACTGCCAATGGGTAAAGCGGCTTCCGAAATTGATGCGGCAGACGCCAGTACCGCGACTCAGCGTAGCACTGTAGTCTGGGCTAATAACGCGTCACGTACTAATGTGAATGCCATGGCAGCCAGCCGCACCGGTAACTCGGAGTTAACTTTAAGCTGGCCGGCGGTTGCCAATGCCGACCGTTATGCGTTAGCTGGTGGTCGCTGTGAGCAATATGAATCAGCCAGTCGTGAAACACTTTTAAATTTGCAAAGTTTTAGTGTGAATTCGATTGCGTTAGGCGGAATACCTAATGGTTCGACGGATATCTGCGTTATTGCGATAGAGGAGTTAACCAATGGTGCCGCACGCTGGCGTTTTGTCAGTAACGCCAGTTTTAGTGGCGATTTCTCAAACTCAGGTGCCAGTTATTTGTTACTTGATAGCAACGTTATGAGTTTGGTTAAAGCTGGTGATCAGGCTAGTTTTAACATTGAGTTATCTGATGCTGATACCAGTAACGAGTCGCTGCAGGTGGCTATTCCGACAACTGCCAGCGGCACTTCGGTGAGTCAGGGCGTGGGTATAGCAACTGCGGAACAATGGTTTGACTGGATAGTTACCGGTAGTGGCAGTACTCGTATGATGACGGTAACTTTAAAAACCGATATTGACGAGATTGCGGGGAATCTGGATAAGGACAATATCTATAATCCGTTTCATTGGCGTCTAAAAGTGGTAAACACCAACTTCAATGATTTCGATGTTTCCAGTGGGCTTTGGAATGACCCTTCCGATATGGTTGGCTCGCAGCCGCGGGCTTTTTTAAGTTCGGGCGATACAGTTGGTGAACTGGAAGACCTGGATGCGCAACTGAGCCTGTTTAATGTCAGTAATGATGTGGTTGTTTCGGTGGTGAACTTAGACGACGATCTGATAAGTAACTTTAGCTTTAACGAGGTGAGCGGGGCGGTTGATGGTGAGCGACGCTTCGCTATAGACGGGGTTGCCGGTATTGTTGATTCTGAGCAGACGGGAATACTGAGAGTCGATTTCAGTGACGGCAGTGACAGCCTGAGAGTTGCGTTGACGGTTGAGCCCAGAGCTATTGCGCCGACAATAACTGGCTTCACGGCTAGTGGCACCACAGAAGGGCAGACGGTTCGCTTGGCGGCAATAGTGAGCGATGCCGACTTGAATCTTGCTCCCGCTAGCTTACGGTTGTTCCGGGTATTGGAAAGTGGTGAAGAGGAAGTAACTGATTTTAGCTTCAATGATGGTGTATTCAATGCTTCATTAGGGCAACTTGCTGCAGGAAGTTATCAGTACCGGTTAAGCGTAAGCGACACTGAAGGTAATACCGATTCAGCGACAACTCGTTTTACCGTTGCCGCCGCTGACTCCGGCAGTAGCGGCGGTCATGGCGGCTGGCTGGTCGTGCTGGTCGCCCTGGCTTTAGGTCTGCGCCGACGCTGATCACGTAGCCTGACATTCATGTCAGGTGAGATGCCGTTCCTGACGTAAACGTCAGGCTACAAACGACGATAATGAGCTGGCTGTAGCCTGACACTCATGTCAGGTGCGATGCTGGTTCCTGACGTAAACGTCAGGCTACAAACGACGATGATGACGCTGGATGTAGCCTGACATTCATGTCAGGTGAGATGCCGTTCCTGACGTAAACGTCAGGCTACAAACGACGATAATGAGCTGGCTGTAGCCTGACATTCATGTCAGGTGAGATGCCGGTTCCTGACGTAAACGTCAGGCTACTGAAATTGCAGCTCTTTATAACTGAAATTGGCTTTGACTTCTTTTTGCATCCATTCCAGCATAACGAAGCAGCGCGATTCACCGTCCAGTTTAACAATTTTTGCGAGGAACCCACGGAATGGGCCTTGCTGAATTTCAACTGTGTCGCCTACTTGAGGTGCCTGTTCATCGGTTAGTTGATCAACCCCGCGCATTTGATCAATCCAGCTTTGTGGAACTTTAGGAATGTTGTCGCCAAAACGCAAAACACCCGCTACACCATAAGTGCTGCGTAGTTTGTAGAACTGCTCAATAATATTATCGGGTTTAACAAAGACATAGCCGGGAAACATACGCTCAACCACTGAAGTACGCACACCCCGTCGAACTTTTTTTACGGTTAACTCGGGCGCAAAAACGCCAAACCCCTGATTTTCCAGATTCAATATGGCGCGTTCTTCCTGCTTAGGCTTGGTTCTTACTATGTACCAAACGTCCGATTCGAGTTCATTCATAACAGGTCCTTTTGTGCGTCGGCGGCCGATTTTTCCATATTAACCCGAGTTACGCAAATTCGCCTTATGCGCCCAAAAATTCGTTGCAAAAAACTGTGGTGGCACGGTAAGCTGATAATGTTCTTCAACGCAATAAAGGCTAAAGTCTATGCGAGCCAGCCGTCTCAGACGCGAAAATAACTCACGCCGTCGCGCCGTTATCCGTAAACGTAAACAACGTATTATTGAGCGCCGCGAAAAGTGGTTCCGTATAGTCAACCGCGAAGGCACCCCGAAAATCGAGTAGCCTGCCCCATCAAGCATCGTAGCCTGACGTTTACGTCAGGGCCGGTATTGCACCTGACATGAATGTCAGGCTACGTAGATCCGGTTCGATATCGCACCTGATATGAATGTCAGGCTACGTAGATCCGGTTCGGTATTGCACCTGACATGAATGTCAGGCTACGTAGATCGGGTTCGATATTGTACCTGACATGAATGTCAGGCTACGTAGATCGGGGTTCGATATTGTACCTGACATGAATGTCAGGCTACTGTATAATCTGCCAGCAAAAATCGCCCAGCTTTGGAGACCTTGCTTGTGGAAATCTACCGCGCTGCACCTGCCTTATCAGCCTTCAAAACAACGAAGCAACTTGAACAACTGAAACAGGCAGGAATTCCTGTCAATGAGCTATATGCTGAGTACCAACATTTTGTTGACTTGCATAACGAACTTAGCGACGAACACCGTTCCGTATTAGTGCAGCTACTGAAGTATGGCCCGGAAATGCCGGCGCATGAACCGCAAGGTGCCATGGTACTGGTAACTCCTCGTATTGGTACTATCTCCCCCTGGGCGTCCAAAGCCACCGATATTGCCCATAATTGTGGTTTAAAAAACATTCACCGGGTTGAACGCGGCGTGGCCTATTACCTGCAGGGTGACTTGTCGGCAGAGGAGCTGAAACGCGCGGCGGCATTGTTGCATGATCGTATGACCGAAAGTGTCTTGTACGATATGAACGACGCCCAGCAGCTGTTCCGTTCACAGGAACCACAACCCTTGTCGTCGGTGGATATTCTGGCCGGCGGTCGCGAAGCACTGGCGCAGGCCAATGTAAGCTTAGGTTTGGCTTTGGCGGATGACGAAATTGATTATCTGGTAGAGAACTTCCGCAAACTGGACCGCAACCCTAACGATATTGAGCTTTATATGTTTGCCCAGGCAAACTCTGAGCACTGTCGCCACAAGATTTTTAACGCCGACTGGACCATAGACGGTGTGGAGCAGCCCAAATCGCTGTTCAAAATGATTAAAAACACCTTTGAAACCACCCCGGATTACGTGCTTTCTGCCTACAAAGATAATGCGGCGGTTATGGAAGGCCACGAAGCCGGGCGTTTCTACCCGCAGCCGGACAGTATGAGTTATGGCTACAGCCATGAGCCGGTGCATATTCTGATGAAGGTGGAAACCCATAACCACCCAACGGCTATTTCGCCTTATCCGGGGGCGGCTACCGGCTCCGGTGGTGAAATTCGCGACGAAGGCGCAACCGGTGTGGGCTCTAAGCCCAAAGCTGGCCTGGTCGGCTTTAGTGTTTCTAACCTAAACATTCCGGGTTTTAAGCAGCCCTGGGAAGAGAATTACGGTAAGCCAGCGCGTATTGTTTCGGCGCTGGATATTATGCTGGAAGGCCCATTAGGTGGTGCTGCGTTTAATAACGAATTTGGCCGTCCGGCGCTAACCGGTTACTTCCGTACCTACGAGCAAACAGTAGACAGCCACAATGGCCGTGAAACCCGCGGTTACCATAAGCCTATTATGATTGCCGGTGGTTTGGGCAACATTCGTGAAGCCCATGTGCAAAAAGGTGACATTCCGGTTGGCGCTAAGCTCGTTGTGTTAGGTGGCCCGGCAATGAACATTGGCTTGGGTGGCGGCGCGGCATCTTCAATGGCATCGGGCGAGTCGACCGAAGATTTAGATTTTGCTTCCGTGCAGCGTGAAAACCCGGAAATGGAACGCCGTTGTCAGGAAGTGATTGACCGTTGCTGGCAGTTAGGTGCCGATAACCCCATTGCCTTTATTCATGACGTTGGCGCGGGTGGTTTATCGAATGCCATGCCGGAGCTGGTGAGTGACGGTGGGCGCGGTGGTCGCTTTGAACTGCGCGAGATACCCAACGACGAGCCAGGCATGACGCCGCTGGAAATTTGGTGTAACGAGTCACAAGAGCGCTATGTTATTGCCATAGCACCGGAAAACCTGGCGCGCTTTGAAGCCTTGTGTGAACGCGAACGTGCAGAATACGCGGTTATTGGTGAAGCGACCGAAGAGTTGAACATTTTACTGAACGACGCCAAGTTTTCGAATCAACCTATTGATTTATCTCTGGATATTTTATTAGGCAAGCCGCCGAAGATGCACCGTGACGTGGCCCGTTTGCAGGCCGAAGGTACGCCATTGCATCTGGAGGCGGCTGACTTGAATGATGCTGCTGACCGTTTATTGCGTTTACCGGCCATTGCTGAAAAAACCTTCTTAATTACCATTGGTGACCGCAGTGTCACCGGCCTGGTGGCGCGTGACCAGATGGTGGGTCCGTGGCAGATCCCGGTTGCAGACGTTGCGGTAACCGCGGCCAGCTATGACAGCTACCACGGCGAAGCCATGGCGATGGGCGAGCGCACACCGCTGGCATTACTGAATTTTGGTGCTTCGGCGCGCATGGCGGTGGCGGAGTCTTTGACCAATATTGCCGCTGCTGACATAGGTGACTTAAAACGCATTAAATTGTCCGCTAACTGGATGTCTGCAGCCGGGCATCCGGGTGAAGACGCGGGTTTGTACGAAGCGGTAAAAGCCGTGGGTGAAGAGCTGTGTCCTGAGCTCGGCATTACTATTCCGGTGGGCAAAGACTCCATGTCGATGAAGACCCAGTGGCAGGAAGACGGCGAAGACAAAGCGGTGACCGCGCCAATGAGTCTGGTGATTACCGCCTTTGGTCGGGTTAATGACATTCGCGCGACTTTAACGCCACAACTGCGTACCGATAAAGGCCAGTCGCACCTTGTACTGATTGATTTAGGTAAAGGCCAGAATCGTTTAGGCGGTTCTGCACTGGCGCAGGTGTATCAGCAACTTGGGCAGCATACGCCGGATTTAGACGACACTGAAGCTTTTAAAGCCTTCTTTAATACCACGCAGCAGTTGGTCACTGAAGGACGTTTACTGGCTTATCATGACCGTTCGGATGGTGGCTTATTTACCACCGTAGCCGAAATGGCGTTTGCCGGAAACTGTGGTGCCAAAGTGGCACTGGACGAGTTAGGCGAAGACAATTTAGCCGCGCTGTTTAACGAAGAGCTGGGTGCAGTTATTCAGGTTAGTGACGAGCAGTATCAGAAAGTTATGGATGCTTATAAAGCGGCTGGTTTGGGCGACTGTGTTAAACGCATTGGTGAGCCGACGCATGAAGATGCCATTGTCTTTACCCGCGACGGGCACAATGTATTAGCGCAGAGTCGCACGCACTGGCGTACGGTGTGGGCGGAGACTACGCACCACATGCAGCGTCTGCGTGACAACCCGGTGTGTGCGGACGAAGAATTCCGTCTGAAACAGCGTGCCGATAATCCGGGCTTGCAGGCTGACTTAACTTTTGACCCGGCAGAAGATGTCGCGGCGCCTTATATTGCCAAAGGTGTGGCTCCGAAAGTCGCGATTCTGCGTGAGCAGGGTGTGAACTCGCACTACGAAATGGCGGCGGCGTTTGACCGCGCTGGTTTTGAAGCCGTGGATGTTCACATGAGCGATATTCTGGCGGGGCGTGTGTCGTTAGACGACATGCAGGCACTAGCCGCTTGTGGCGGCTTCTCTTATGGTGACGTTTTAGGAGCCGGTGAGGGCTGGGCGAAATCGATTTTATTTAACGACCGGGCTCGTGAGCAGTTTGAAGCCTTCTTTAAGCGTAACGATACGCTGGCACTGGGTGTGTGTAATGGTTGTCAGATGTTATCCACACTGAAGCAGTTAATTCCGGGTACTGAACACTGGCCGCGTTTTGTGACTAACCGCAGTGAGCGTTTTGAAGCGCGTTTTAGTTTGGTGGAAGTGCAGAAGTCTCAGTCGGTCTTCTTAGGCGATTTGGCCGGATCGCGGATGCCAATTGCGGTGTCTCATGGTGAGGGCAGAGCTGAGTTTGCGAATGCTCAGCAACAGTCACAGTTAGAGCAAAATGGTCAGGTCGCGTTGCGTTATATTGATAACTGGGGCGAAGTGGCCGAGCAGTATCCGGCGAACCCGAATGGTTCACCCAAAGGCATTACCGCGGTGACCAGTGACGATGGCCGGGTAACGGCAATGATGCCACACCCCGAACGTGTATTCCGTACCGTAGCCAACAGCTGGCACCCGGACGAGTGGGGCGAAGACAGCCCATGGATGCGCATGTTCCGCAACGCCCGCAAGCACATCGGGTAACGAGGCGTGTAGCCTGACGTTTACGTCAGGAACGACATCTCACCTGACATGAATGTCAGGCTACGAAGCTGGATCCCCCGGACAGGTAGCCTGACGTTTACGTCAGGTACTTGCTGTTATTTTTATGCCTAGTGCTTTAGTAACAGCCAGTACACTTTTAAGTGTAGGGTTGCCTTTTTCACTGAATGAACGGTATAGCTGTTCTCTGGATAGCCCAGTTTTTTGGGCTAATTCTGTCATACCTTTTGTTCTTGCCGCTATGCCAATAGCATTGGCAATGTAGCCTGCGTCTTCCGTTTCCAAAGCATCGGCAACGAATGCCGCTACAGACTCGGCGTCGTCCAAATAAGAGGCCGCATCAAATCTTCTGAAAGTCGTTGCCATTGTTGTTGCTCCAATATTCGTAAAGTAAGTGTGCTTTTTTAATGTCCCTGCTTTGGCTTTTTTTATCGCCTCCGGCGAGTAACAAAATGAGCACCCCCCTGATCTTCATAAAAATAAACTCGGTAGCCGGAACCAAAATGCATTCGTAATTCGCTTAGCCCATGACCAATAGGCTTTACGTCACAGGAGCTTCCTTCTATTAACCGGTTAATATGTGAAATAATTCGGCCTTTGATTGCTTGATCTTTTATGCTTGATAACCATTGCCGAAATTTATTAGATTCATATACTGATAAGCTCATTGTAGTTTTTAAATTACACCTTAGCAAATAAGATAGATAAATTAGCAGAAGCAGAGAATGCTGGTATGTAAGCGGAGGAGTTTCGTAGCCTGACGTTTACGTCAGGAACGGCACCTCACCTGACATGAATGTCAGGCTACGAAATCAAAACTATCAGGCTATAAGACTACTGTATTTTTATGCGGTGGGTTGGCTTGTAAGGTTTTCCGCAAAGCACTTTCGTAGCTGGGTTTTAAGTGGGTAACCCAAAGCTCAGCGGGTTGCTGTTTCAGGCTACTCAAGGCGCTTTGCAGCAAGCCCGGGGTCATGTGTTTGGTTTTCTCTGCTACGTGCAATAATTCATCGGGAAAAGCGCATTCCAGCATTAAGGTGTCAATGTGGCCTAAGCGGTTTAGCTGTTTGGTCAACTGCTTGCCCGCAATGGTATCGGCGGCAAAAACAAAGTGTCTGCCCTGACTTTTTACGCTGTAGCCGACAGTTGGCACACTGTGCTCTACGGCAAAGGCGGTTATCTCTGAGCTTTGCGCCGCAGCGTTTTTAGTCCAATTGCTTTCAATTGTAATGCTCTGGTCTGGCTGAATTTCTTCAAACCTTACTATAGCGTCAGGGCCTTCTGTCATACTGCCGAGCTCAGGCCAGATATCGCCGTTAAAAATATTATTTTCCAGCTTTTCCAGCGTATGAGCCTGTGCGTAAACCGTAACGGGTAAGTGTTCACTTCCGTATTGATTACTTAAAAACGTGGGGAGAGCTGCAATATGGTCCATATGCGAGTGGGTGAGAAACACATGCCTGACCTGATGCATTTGCGCCAGGCTGAGTTGATTCAGACCAGTGCCGGCATCAATCAGAATGTTATGATTAATCTGAATGCAGGTAGAGCCGCCTTTATTGTCGCCGGCAAGGCCACCGCTGCATCCAGGCACTTGAATATTCACAATTTGTTCCCATCTTGGTTTACACTGTAGTGACAGATTATCACATTAATACAGCCGAGGAGGCTACATGGAAAACGCACCAACGAAAAGCTCTCCCGTTATGCCACAACTCATTATTTTGACCTTATTCTGGATTGGTCTGCAGTTGGTGGCTACTTGGGTAAAAGACGATTTTTCTCATGTAAGCCAGTACATCAGCGAAATTAACGCAACCGGCAGTGTGGCAGCGGGAGCTTTTGGCTGGGTAGGGTTTATTCCGCTGGCGATGGTTTCCTTCGGTGTGTTATTAACTGCACGTCCGCATATACGGGTTAAAGGCATTAGCCATATTGGCTGGAGCCTTTTGTTTTTCTATCCGGTGGCTTACCTTGGTGCGGCACTGGCGCCTTGCGATTTAGGTTGCCCGACGGATGGCTCCAGCTCACAGGCACTGCACAATGTTATTAGTATGGTCAGCTATTTCGGTTTTGCGCTGGGTACGCTTTTACTCACCTTTACGCCAAAAACTACCTGGCCGGTGCGCTGTGCTTTTGTGCTTTTGTCGGTGATTATCGCGTTAGGCTTCGTGTTAATGATTAACCCTGAACTGGGCGAAGTACGCGGCGCAATACAGCGTTATATTGGTGTGGCGCAACTGGTGGTGTTCTGGCTGCTGTTGTGGCTTAAGCCGGCAGAGGCTGACGGAGGCAGTAATGAGTAATTCGGTTCGGTTAAGTGTCGAAGGCATGAACTGCGGCTCCTGTGCCAGTCGGATTGATAAAGCCCTGAACGGTCTGGAAGGAGTTGAACAGGCTTCGGTTAATCTGGCGTCGGACAGTGCTGAAGTGACTTATTCAGATAGTCTTGCTGTCGATGATTTGATTAAGGCAGTGAAGAGCGCAGGCTACGATGCCCATGAAGTTGTGGACCGCGACAAGCAAATGCGAGAACAGCGTGAGCATCAGGCGCAGGAAATGCGTTCGCTGAAACATCAGCTCTGGCTTTCCATTTTGTTGACGTTACCGGTGTTTATTCTGGCGATGGGCAACCATATGGTGCCGGTGTTTTCCGAGTGGGTGCATAATTCACTGGGCTTACAAACCAGCTGGTGGATACAGTTAGTACTTACTACTCTGGTTCTCGCGGTTCCCGGAGCACGTTTTTACCAATTAGGGGTTCCCGCACTATTCCGCGGTGCTCCCGATATGAACTCGCTGGTGGCACTGGGCGCAACAGCCGCCTGGGGCTACTCAATTGTGGCTACGGCGATGCCGTCGTGGCTGCCGAGTGAGTCAGTGAACGTTTACTTTGAGGCTTCGGCCGTTATTGTCACGCTGATTCTGGCCGGACGCTTTATGGAAGCCCGGGCTAAGAGCCATACCTCCGACGCCATTCAACGACTGATGAGCCTGCAGAGCAAAACCGCACGTGTGGTACGCAATGGCGAGGTCACTGAAGTGGGTATTGATGAGCTGGGGAAAGGCGATGAAATTGAGGTGCGTCCCGGTGAGCGTATTGCGCTGGACGGTGAGGTTTTATCCGGCGATAGCTACGTGAACGAAGCCATGATAACCGGCGAAGCGGAACCTGTGCATAAGCAGAAAGAAGACAAAGTGGTTGGTGGTACGCTGAATGAAAAAGGTACGCTGCGCTTTAAAGTGACGGCGACCGGCGAAGGCACAGTGTTGGCGCAGATCATCCGTATGGTGGAGCAGGCGCAGGGCAGCAAACTGCCGATTCAGGATACCGTTAACCGCATTACTTTATGGTTTGTGCCTGCGGTCATGCTCGTGGCGCTGCTGACCTTTGTGGTGTGGTATTTTGCGGCCAGTGAGTCAGCACTTACATTTGCTCTGGTAAACGCGGTGGCTGTGTTAATTATTGCCTGCCCATGCGCTATGGGGCTGGCAACACCAACGTCGATTATGGTGGGAACCGGTCGCGGAGCCGAAATGGGCGTGCTGTTCCGTCAGGGCAGTGCATTGCAGGCGCTGCAGCAGTCAAAAGGCGTGATTTTTGATAAAACCGGCACTTTAACTGAAGGCAAGCCAACCATTACTGAGTGGCTTACGGTAGGGGCTTTTGATGAAAAAGAGGTACTAACACTGGCGGCCTCAGTGGAAGCGAAATCCGAACATCCTACCGCCGAAGCGCTGGTGAACCATGCCAAAGAGCAGAACATCAAAGTCAGCGAGCCGGACAGTTTTGAAGCCATTTCCGGCTTAGGTGTTACCGGTAAAGTAGCGAGCAAAACACTTTATATTGGTACCCGCGAGCTGATGCAGGACAATGACATAGCTCTGGATAACGAACCCGATGATGCGAAAGCGTGGTCACAAAGTGGCCGCACCCCCATTTATGTGGCGGTTGATGGCAAACTGGCAGCGGTATTTACGCAGGACGACCCGATAAAACCCAGCGCCAAAGAATTGATCAAGCGCCTGCATGCCGACGGATTGAAAACCGCCATGGTAACCGGCGACGCCGAGTCCACCGCAAAGCGCATAGCCAAAGAGCTGGGCATTGACGAGGTGGTGGCTAACGTAAAACCTGAGGGTAAGGTCGAAGCGGTTAAGCGCCTGAAAGAAGCATGGGGTCAGGTGATATTTGTCGGCGACGGTATTAACGACGCACCGGCACTGGCCTCTGCGGATGTGGGCTTTGCTATTGGTACCGGTACAGACGTGGCGATTGAATCTGCCGATGTTGTATTAATGTCCGACAACCTGACCGTGGTGCAACAGGCGTTTGCGTTGTCGGGAGCGACCATGCGCAATATTCGCCAGAATTTATTTTGGGCGTTTGCGTATAATACCGCGTTAATTCCGGTTGCGGCCGGTGTGTTGTATCCGTTTTTTGGTATTTTACTGTCACCTATGCTGGCAGCCGGTGCTATGGCGCTCTCCAGCGTGTTTGTCATAACCAACGCGTTGCGCCTTAAAACCGTTAATCTGGAAACATCAGTTGGAAAGGAATAAGCAGACATGAAAGTCGGGGTTTTTGATAGCGGTGTGGGGGGCTTAACCGTAGCTCGGTCACTGCAACAAAGTGGCTGTTTCAGTGAACTGTTGTATTACGGAGACACCGCCCGGGTGCCTTATGGTAGCAAGGACAGCAATACTGTTACGCGTTATGCGCTGGAAGCTGTGGAGTTTTTTAACGGTGCCGATGTGGACTGTCTGGTGGTGGCCTGTAACACCGTAAGTGTGACCGCACTTGAGCAGATGCAGAAGTTCTCCAATAAGCCGGTGTATGGCGTACTTGAGCCGGGGGTTATGGCACTGCAACAACTGCAGGGCATTGATACCAGTGCCCGGGTGTTGGTTATTGCCACACGCTCGACCATTAATTCCGGAGCCTACCAACAGCAGATTCAGGCTCTGGGCTACAATCAGATAGATGCCATGCCCACGCCGTTGTTTGTGCCTATTGTCGAAGAAGAGTTATACGACGGGCCTATCTTGCAGGAAACCTTTAAGCATTATTTCGGCAAGATTGAAACGCCCGATGTGGTATTGCTGGGTTGTACCCATTTTCCGTTAATAGCCGAGAGCATTTCAGCTTACTTTAACGGCGCTAAAACCATCCATTCCGGCGAAGCCATGCTGGCCTGGCTAAAACAACATCTGGACCTAAGCGCCCAGTTTGAAACGACACCACTGCACATTATAGCCACCGAAAATGTCGACGCCGTCAAACGTACCGCCACTCGCTGGGGCCTGAAGCTGTAACCTGGATCCTACGTAGCCTGACATTTATGTCAGGTGAGATGCCCGTGTTTTCCTCAATATCTCACCTGATGTAAACATCAGGCTACCCCAATAGCAACCGGTGTGGCGTTGATGTTATGATATTCGTATTACTTTGGCTTTCAGGAGTTTGTACTTATGCCGCAGACGCAGCGTCCGCTTTATATTCCGTATTCTGGCCCTAATTTGTTGGAAACCCCTTTATTGAACAAGGGTAGTGCGTTCAGCAAGGAAGAGCGCGCCGCGTTTAACCTGACGGGTTTGTTGCCGCCACGCTATGAGAGCATTGAAGAGCAGGCCGAACGGGCTTATATGCAGTACAAAAGCTTTGAAACGCCGCTGAACAAGCACATTTATCTGCGTGCTATTCAGGATAACAACGAAACCTTGTTCTATCGCCTGCTAACCAACCATCTTGAAGAGATGATGCCGATTATCTACACCCCGACGGTGGGTGATGCCTGTGAGAAGTTTTCTGATATTTACCGCAGTTCCCGGGGCTTGTTTATTTCGTATTCTGAGCGCGACCAGCTGGATGATATTTTGCGCAACGCCACTAAACAAAAAGTGAAAGTGATTGTGGTGACCGATGGTGAACGGATTCTGGGGTTAGGTGACCAGGGCATTGGCGGTATGGGTATTCCCATTGGTAAGTTATCGTTGTACACCGCCTGTGGCGGTATTAGCCCGGCCTATACCTTGCCGGTTATGCTGGATGTTGGCACCAATAACGAAAAACTCTTGAAAGACCCAATGTACATGGGCGCCCGCCACAAACGTATTGAGCAGGACGAATACGACGAGTTTCTCGATAAATTCATTAAGGCGGTGACAAAACGCTGGCCGGGTGTGATGCTGCAGTTCGAGGATTTTGCTCAACCTAATGCGATGCCACTGCTACGCCGCTATCGTGACGAAGTCTGTTGCTTTAATGATGATATTCAGGGCACAGCGTCGGTTACGGTAGGTACTTTGCTGGCCGCGTGCCGTCAAAAAGGTAAAAAGCTGAGCGAACAGAAAGTGGTGTTTGTGGGGGCTGGCTCTGCCGGTTGTGGTATTGCCGAGCAAGTGATGATTCAGATGACAGCCGAAGGTTTAACGGAAGAGCAGGCGAAGAAGCAGATCTTTATGGTGGATCGCTTTGGTCTGGTCATGGACACCATGGATGGTCTGCGTGATTTCCAAATGGCGTTAGCACAAAACGGAAAAGACTTAGCTGACTGGGAGTACAGTGGCGATTATCCGTCACTGCTGGATGTGATGCATTGCGCTGAACCGGATATTTTAATTGGTGTGTCGGGCAAGGCGGGGCTGTTCACCGAGCAGGTTATTTCGACTATGGCCAAAAATGTTGAACAGCCTATTATATTTCCATTGAGTAACCCGTCTAAACACGTGGAAGCGCACCCTGCGGATGTCCTGAAGTGGAGCGAAGGCCGGGCCATTGTGGCAACCGGAAGTCCTTTTGGTGAAGTTGAATATGACGGCCGGATTTACCCAATAGCCCAATGCAACAACAGTTACATTTTCCCGGGCATTGGTCTGGGTGTGTTATCGGTTAAGTCGCAACGGGTAAGTGATGAAATGCTGCGGGTAGCCAGTAAGACGTTGGCCGCGGCGTCGCCCAGTGCGAACGGTAAAGGCGAAGCCTTGTTGCCAGCTTTTAACGATTTAACTCAGTTAAGCAAAGACATCGCCTTTGCGGTGGGTAAAGTGGCTCAACAGGAAGGTTTAGCGCTGGAAATTGATGACGACACGCTGCGTGAGCGCATCGACAACAATTTCTGGAAGCCGGAATACCGTTTTTACAAGCGCGTGAGCATTTAAGCGTGCGCTAAGTCGATGGCCTGTTGTAAATCGCTCAACAGGTCATCGGCGTTTTCAATGCCTACCGACAAACGCAGTAAATCCAGCGGCACCGGCGTATCCGGCCCTTCAATACTGGCGCGATGTTCAATCAGACTCTCTACGCCACCTAATGACGTAGCGCGGTGCCAGAGCTGAGTTTTAGCCGCCACCGCAATCGCTGCTCTCTCGCCACCCGCTAAACGAATAGATAGCATACCACCGAAACCGCCTTGCATTTGCTTAACGGCTATTTCATGGCCTGCAAAGCTTTTCAGGCCGGGATACAATACTTCAATAACCTGCGGGTGCTGCTCTAGTTGCTCTGCAATATATAACGCACTTTGACAACTTTCCCGTACTCTTAAAAATAACGTGCGCATGCCGCGCAGCAACTGTGCTGCGTCCTGTGGCCCCGGTACGGCTCCGGATTGGGCTCGTATAGCCACTAAGCGCTTCCAGAAGTCATTATCTTCCCGGGCTGCCAGTGCACCGGAAATCACGTCCGAGTGACCATTAAGGTATTTGGTGGCGGAGTGCATAACAATATCAGCGCCAAGATCCAGAGGCTTAGTCAACAAAGGGGTCGCGACGGTGGAATCAACCGCAAGCAAAGCGCCGCAATTGTGTGCGATATCAGCTACGGCGCCGATGTCAGTAATTGTCCATAAAGGGTTACCCGGTGTTTCCAGCCAAATGAGAGTGGGGGCTTTTTCATTCACAGCACGCCGTAATTCGTCCAAATTAGCGGTATCAACAAAGCGAACCTCCAGTCCGTTATCAACACCGAAAGTTTGCAGCCATTTACGCAAAGCCCAGTACATGACTTTGGGGGCAATAACTGAGTTGCCGGGCTTTAATGCCTGAAAAACCGCCGTGGCAGCGGCCATGCCCGAAGCGAACAAGCGTGCATCAACGGCATTCTCCAGCTCTGCCAGGAGCTTTTCTGCGGGCCGGTAAGTAGGATTGTCAGCCCTTGAGTACACCCGACCGCTACGATATTGATTGTCGTCATCACGCAGATAAGTCGTTGATGTGTATACTGGAGGGATAATTACTCCATTTTCATTGTCAGAGTGACTACCACCCTGAGCAAGGAGTGATTGCGGCGAAAAAGGACGTTTCGTCATATAAATTCTCGTTAAAGTAATCTCAACGCGAGATATCACGTATATAAGAAAGGAATCATTTCATACTAACCGAAGAGGTATTGCAATGCGTTACATAATTTCCGCACTACTAGGCTCTATGTTGTTTGTCGCAAACGCCGCGCAGGCGAACGAATGTGAGCTCAAGATAGATAGCAATGACAACATGAGATTTGATACAAAAGAGATGTCCGTGCCAGCTAGCTGTGACGAAGTAACAGTAACCCTGCATCATACAGGTAAACTGGATAAAAAAGTGATGGGCCATAACTGGGTACTGAGTGAAGCTGGCGATATGCAGTCTGTTGTACAAGAAGGTATGTCAGCAGGTATGGACAATAACTATGTGCCAGATTCTGATGCCGTAATTGCTGCAACTGACGTTGTTGGCGGTGGTGAAGAAACGTCGGTGACGTTTTCTACCGAAGGTATGAGTGCAGACACTGATTATAAATTCTTCTGCACCTTCCCTGGTCACTCAGCGATTATGCAAGGTACCTTTGCGATTAAAGAGTAACTTTTGCAACATTGCTTAACCGCAAATTGACTAGTAATAACTGCAGCCTCCGTGGCTGCAGTTTTTTTGGAGCTCCATTTGACTGCTATGAAGTTTTTACTCATTACCTTAGTGTTTTTGTTGTCGCTGCAAAGTGAAAGGAGTCAGGCGCAACAATTTGGTTCACGCGAAGCCTTGGTGATAGCGCAACACGTTAGTTTTGAGCGTGAACGTAATCGGGTAGAAGCCGTTGGTACGGCAGAAGCTGTGCGCTCCATTACCATTTATCCCGCCGTTGGTGACCGGGTGGTCGCAGTCAATTTTAAGCCCGGTGACAAAGTAGAGAAAGACGAACTATTGGTCGAACTGGATGCCCGCCGTCAGCAGGTAGCAGTAGAGCAGGCACAAATTAATTTGCGTGACGCAGAACGCACGGTTGAGCGTTTACGCGCGAGTCGCGAACAGGGGGCTGTGCCTCAGTCTGAGTTAGACAACGCTATCTTATTAAGAGATTTAGCCCGGGTTGAACTGGATAACGCAAAAATTGAACTGGAAGACCGTTTTATCCGTGCACCCTTCTCAGGCATTATTGGTATCACAGACGTTGAAGTGGGCGATCGTATTGATCAACAAACGGCTATCGCAACTTTAGATGACCGTTCAACCTTATTAATTGATTTTCGTATTCCGGAAGCCGCGGTTTCGTTGTTGCAGGACGGGGCCGAATTGAAGGTGGAACCCTGGCGTTATTCCGGTACGCCGGTAACCGCAGAAATAACCGAACTGGATTCCCGCATTAATGCTACCAGCCGAATGTACCGAGCGCGCGCAAAAATTAATAATGACAGTGATGAGTTTTTGCCGGGTACCAGTTTCAGAACGGCGATAGAACTTGCCGGTCAGGAGTTCGCCTCAATACCCGAAGCGGCTTTGTCCTGGGGGGTTAATAATCCTTTTGTCTGGGTTATCGAAGACGACAAGGCACACCGAATTGACGTGCAAATAGAACAACGTCTGGCTGGCCGGGTGTTAGTTTCAGGTGATATTCAGCGCGATGATTTACTGATAGTTGAAGGGGTACAAAGTTTGCGTGAGGGTCAGCCTGTTACTTTTGATCGGGCAACGCTCGATACGCAAGAGGCCGTTGAATAATGTCAGATAAGCAAATGAATAACCCGCAGGATGCCAACGACTTACCTTCGGTCTCCATTCGTCGTCCGGTACTGATTGTTGTTCTTAATGTGCTTATTGCCATAGCGGGTCTGGCAGCGCTCATGGGCGTTGAAGTGCGCGAACTGCCTGACGTCGACCGGCCGGTAGTCGGGGTTAGCGCGAATCTTCCCGGCGGTGCGCCGGAAACCGTTGATGCCGAAGTGACCAGTATTCTGGAAGGTGCGGCTGCGCGCGTCTCGGGTGTGGAATCTATTCAGTCTTCGAGTGAAGAAAACAGCGCGCGTATTTCTATCGAATTCCGTCCCGGAGTCGATTTAGACGTGGTTGCGGCTGAGGTTCGTGAAGCGGTTAACCAGGTGCGCCGGGAATTACCCGATGATGTTGAACAAATTAACGTGCAGAAGGCGGACAGCGACGCGCGCTCTGTTCTGGATATTGCGGTTAGCAGCGATACCCTGACTCAGGAACAGCTTACGCGCCGCCTGGAAACCGATTTATCGCCGGCGTTTCTGGCTATAAATGGTGTTGCCGATGTTCGCCTGAACGGTGACCGCGAGCGGGTACTACGGGTGGATCTCGATCCTCTTAAACTAGTGAGTTTTGGTTTATCTGTCACTGACGTAGCCGATGCGTTGCGGCTGGCGCCTTTTGACGTACCGGCCGGAAGCTTACGTTCAACCGATCAGCGGCTGATCATCAGAGCCGACGCAACCGCCATTACCGAAGAGCAAGTTGAGAATATTATTGTCCGCGACGACACGCGTATTGGTGATGTCGCCCAGGCCTACTTTGCGCCTGCCGACGCTAACAGCTTTGTTCGTCTTGACGGTAAACCCGTTGTTGGTTTGGGGGTGATACGCCAGGCCGGTTCCAATACCATTGAAATTTCTGATCAGGCGTTAGCCGTGCTAGAGCGCTTGCGTGACCGTTTTCCTGATATGGAAATGAACATTATTAATGACGACGCGCAGTTCATTCGTAAATCGGTAGCGGAAGTAGTGACCACCCTTGCTATTACTGTCGTGTTGGTTGTCGCAACTTTGTGGGTTTTTATTGGCTCCTTCCGGGCGACCATTATTCCTGCGTTCTCCATTCCGGTTGCCCTGTTCGGGGCTATTGCGGCTATTTGGCTGATGGGCTTTTCCATTAATATTCTGACTTTGCTGGCGCTGGTGCTGGCAACCGGGTTGATAGTGGATGATGCCATTGTTGTTACTGAGAATATTCAACGCCGCCGCAGCATGGGGCTTGGCAGCCGTGCCGCTGCAGTACTTGCTACGCGCGAGGTGTTTTTTGCCGTAGTGGCGACCACTGCTGTTTTGGTTGCCGTCTTTGTGCCTATCGCGTTTTTACCCTCAACGGCAGGGCGTTTATTCCGTGAATTTGGCGGTGTGCTTGCCGCGGCTGTGGTTATTTCATCTTTTGTCGCCTTATCTCTGGTACCGGCTTTCACCGCTCGGTTGCCTAAATCGGCCGGGCAGAAGAATCGTTTCGCAAAAATTGGTAATGGCTTTAAACGGTTTTATAAACGAACCCTGCACAAGGCGCTCGATTTTAGCTGGGTTGTGGTCGTGCTATCTTTGTTATCTGCTGGCGGTGGTGCACTGCTTTATAATGAAATTGACAGTGAGCTTATGCCCAACGAAGACCGCGGAGCGGTTCGGGTATTCTCGCGTGGACCCGACGGTGTTGGCCTTAAATTTATGGATCGTCAGGCTCGTAAGCTGGAAGAAGTACTGCTGGAATATAAAGAAAGCGGTGATATAGAGTCAATTTATACTGTTGTGGGTCAGTGGGATCCTAATTTGGTTTTCATTACGGCGAATTTGAAGCCCTGGGAAGAGCGGGATATTAGCCAGCAGGAAATCATCAATAACATCAGAGAACCGTTAAGTCAGGTTCCGGGTGCTCCGGGGCGCGCCTTTGGTGACAACAGCCTGAACTTAAGAGGTCAGGGCGGTGGTCTGGAAATGGCTATTACCGGCGAAAACTATGATGATATTTTTAAAGTTGCCCGAGAGTTTACGGCCTTAGTAAAAGAAAGAATGCCCGATTTGGGAGATCTTAATGTGTCGTACCAGCCCACTCAGCCGCAACTGCGGGTTAAAATTGACCGTCGCCGGGCTGCAGAACTCGGAGTTTCCTTAAACGATATCTCGTCTACGTTACGGGCGGCGATTAATGGTGATGATGTCGCCGACTTAAACGTGGGAGACCAGCAAATTCCGGTGATGCTGCGTACCCGAAACAACTTGATTCAGTCGCCACAGGACATGCAGAACCTTTATGTGTCGTCCAGTAGCGGAGACTTAGTCCCTATTTCCAGCGTTTCGGAAATTATTGAAGAAGGGGTGTCCGCGGAACTGGAACGTCAGGCGCAGCGACGGGCAATAGAAATTGACGCACAACTGCCCGATGGGTTGCCAATGTCACAAGCCGTGGAGCAGTTGCGTGCCATTGCCGAAGAAGTGCTGCCCGACAGTATGGGGCTGGTGTTTTTAGGTGAGGCGGCGACTTTCGAGGACACCTCACAGGAAATTGCCATGACTTATGTTCTGGCGTTCCTGATAGTGTTACTGGTACTGGCCGCTCAGTTTGAGTCACTAAACAGTGCGGTGGTTGTTATGCTGACCGTGCCTTTTGGTATAGCGGCAGCCATTTACGCCTTATTCCTGACCGGCACCTCCATGAACATTTATTCGCAAATAGGGTTGGTGATGCTGATTGGTCTGCTGGCGAAAAACTCGGTCTTGCTGGTTGAGTTCGCTGACCAGCTGCGTGATCGGGGGCTGGCGGTTCGTGAGGCGATAGAAGAGGCTTCGCTAATACGCTTACGGCCTATTATGATGACTCTGGTGTCCACTGTGCTGGGTGGCCTGCCACTTATTCTATCTTCTGGTGCGGGTGCCGAAGCGCGTAACTCAATTGGTTGGGTTGTGTTCGGTGGCTTAGGCCTGGCAACACTGTTTACGCTTTACCTGACACCGGTGCTTTATCTGTGGTTGGCACGCTTTACCAAGCCGCGTGCAGATGAGGCCGCTCGTCTGGAAACCGAAATGGAAGCGGCGAGAGAAAGCGGTCATTAGCTTTGAGTGATAATCCAGTGCTGGATATTCCAGCACTGGCGCATTTCATCAAGTTTTCCTGTTTTCTCAATATGAGTTAACGCTTTATTGAGTTACTCCAGGCGCTCCGTATCCTCACTTCTTCTGCAGGGCTTACCGCAGCGAAAGTAACGCTCAGCAGAGCCGATGCCGTTAACGTTGACGAAAGTCGCATTCAGGAATCCATGACCTTTAGTTTGGTTTTGATGTAATCAGCGTGGCTGATATAGAGTAAATCGGCCAGTTTACGCAACATGCTTTCCTCATAAGGGTCAAGTTCACCATCAGCGTAGGCAACGACCCATAAACTTTCCAATAATTCCACTCGCTTTTCGTAAACCAGTGCCTTTAGCTGAGCGGTAAATTCGTACAGTGAAGCGGCTTCTTTTACTGTTTTAACGGCTTTTTTTATAGCACTTTCGGCCTGTTCGCCTTTAATGTCATATTCGTGCTCAAGTTCGTATAGCAGATGCTGGCGTTCTTCGTCTGATAACTTACCGTCGGCAAGGCTGATTTCAGTCATTAATACCAGTGAAAGGAATGCATTGTCTGACATACCATCC
The DNA here is from genome assembly GCF_004364275.1 of Idiomarina sp. H2. Taxonomy (NCBI): domain Bacteria; kingdom Pseudomonadati; phylum Pseudomonadota; class Gammaproteobacteria; order Alteromonadales; family Idiomarinaceae; genus Idiomarina; species Idiomarina sp. H2. The sequence goes on along the minus strand of NZ_SNZY01000006.1, from coordinate 71,593 downwards.
GCCTTATTCAGGCTGGCCTGTTCGGCGGCAGTAGTGTTTTGAAAAAAGTTTTGCAGAGCTTTGAGCATACAACGTCCTATTTAGGTAAATTAGGTAAGAAAAAAGAAAATTCAGTGCCTTCGCCAGGCGTTGATTGGACAGAAATATCGCCTTTGAGTTTCCGTGTTACTAAATTATAAACAATAGATAAGCCCAGCCCGGAGCCGCCAGTCTGGCGAGATGTGGTAAAGAAAGGTTCAAAAATGTTTTTTATGGTTTCGCTGTCCATACCTTTGCCGTTGTCACGAAAAGAAAAACGGACACCGTTATTTTCCTCTGCGGTCAGGATGTCAATTCGATGATTTTCGTCAGCTTCGGCAAAGGCGTGGTCGTTGGTGTTACTGACCAGGTTAGTTACAATTTGTGCCAGCGCCCCCTGATACGTATTCAGAACAATATCTTCATTGCAATGAATAGTGATGGTGACTTTTTTCTTTTTCACCATAGGGTTCAGGCTTAACACCAGTGCGTGTAAGTAGTCGTTGAGCTGGCATTTCACCAGCTCAAAACTGGACTGATCGACTGCGGTTTTCTTAAAGTTCTGAATGAGTGTGGCAGCGCGTTCAAGGTTACTGCTCAGCAGTTGATAAGCTTCAAAGGTGTTGTCGATAAAGGTTTGTAACTGCTTACGTGAGATAGAGCCATTGACGAAACCCTGATTCAGTTTTTTCAGACGGTGTTCGCAATGGGTTACGGCGGTTACTGAAACGCCCAGAGGGGTATTCACTTCGTGAGCGACACCGGCCACCAGCTTACCTAAAGCCGCCATTTTCTCGGTTTCAATCAGCCTTTCCTGAGCCTGTTTAAAGTCATCCAGTGCTTTGGTCAGAGATTGAGTACGCTCTTCTACCATGCTTTCCAGCTGTTCATTTTGTTGAATCAGCAGGGCTTCAAACTTCTCACGTTCATCGGCACTGACTGCGCGACCATAAATATCCGCCAGCATACCGACAAAAGCAATTTCACTGGCGGTCCAGATGCGGTTTTTCCGGCGGCTTTCGCAGCACATAACACCAATCATTTCGCCTTTATGGCGTAAAGGAACATCAAGCAAACCGTAAACGCCCGTTTCCTGCAAATAACCATCATTTAATTCAGTGGTAGCCGGATGACTGCGGGCGTCGTTAGCAATAATGGTGCGTTCGGACTCTAATGCCTGAAAATAGGACGGTAACTGGCTTTTATAAAGTATCTGAACATCCGTACCTGGTGATTTTTCGTCAATAAGTTTGGCGGCGATCATACTTTGTTTATCGGGCTGTAACAGCCAGATGCTGACCCGGGTAATATCCAGCCCTTTTAGCGCTGAGTTTAAGATTAACTCAGACGCTTTCTCTAAGTCGCCGCCGTCAATGTCCGGTGACTTAGACACGTCGAGCAGGATACTTTCTAAGGCATCGTTCATATTCAATCCGGTTGTCTGAATATTTTCTCACTATAACTTACTGACTTATAAAGTCCATTAATCGACCTTTCCTCACCATTTAACGTTAGCGGCTGGACTTTTGGATCTTAACTCCTTACAAAGGTAAGACATTTTTAATGAGGCTATACCATGAAAAAAACAACACTAACCTTAGCTTTGGCGTCGCTGTTAAGCGTTGCACCGCTAGGCATGGCAGAAGAACAAACTCAGGGCTGGGATGTCAGCAACCCCGAAGGTGAATTCAAAAGTATTGATATCTCGGTCAATTCCGGCACCTGGATGAATATCGACGTAAGCCCGGATGGCAAGTACATTGTGTTTGATTTACTGGGCGATATTTATCGTATGCCTTTTGCCGGCGGCAAGGCTGAAAAGCTTATTGGTGGTATTGCCTGGCATATGCAGCCGGTGTATTCACCAAATGGCCGCTACATCGCTTTTACTTCGGATCAGGGCGGCGGCGACAACATTTGGGTGATGGACGCCGATGGCAGTAACGTCCGCGCGGTAACGGAAGAAACCTTCCGTTTATTAAACAGCCCGGCCTGGAGTCCTGACAGCGAGTTTCTGGTGGCGCGTAAGCATTTTACCGCCAGTCGTTCGTTAGGTGCCGGTGAAGTCTGGATGTACCATCGCAGCGGCGGCTCGGGTGTGCAGCTAACCGAACGCCCGAATGATCAAAAAGACTTAGGCGAGCCGGCGTTTTCTCCCGATGGTAAATACATCTATTTTTCGCAGGATGATACCCCCGGCAAGACCTTCCACTACAGCAAAGATTCACTGGAAGGTATTTACACCATTAAGCGGTTTGAGCGTGAAACTGGAGAGATTGAAACGCTGATAAGCGGTGCCGGTGGGGCTATTCGCCCAACACCGTCACCCGACGGACGTTACTTGGCTTACATTAAGCGTGAAGACTTTGACAGCGTGCTGTATGTGCTGGACCTGAAGACCGGCGAACACAAGCGGGTTTACGGGAAAATGGAACGCGACATGCAGGAAACCTGGGCCATTCATGGGGTTTACCCGACCATGGACTGGACTCCGGATTCGAAGCAATTAGTGTTTTGGGCTGGCGGACACATTCAGAAGCTGAATATTGATGACGGTAACGCGCGCATTATTCCGTTTAAAGTTGAAACCCAGAAGAAAGTCCAGCACGCGTTGCGCTTTAAGCAAAACGTTGAAGCGGACGAATTTGATGTGAAAATGTTGCGTATGGCACAAGTGTCGCCACAGGGTGACGCGGTTATTTATGAAGCTCTGGGGAGCCTGTATCAGCGCTCTCTGCCTAACGGTGAACCACAGCGCTTAACCAACAGCGAAGACTTTGAGCTGTACCCGCAATACTCGCGTGATGGAGAAAAAGTCGTGTTTGTCCGCTGGAATGACGAACAGCAGGCGCAGGTTATTGTTCGAGACTTAAACTCCGGCGCCGAGCAGGTACTGAATACCGGGCAGGGTAACTTTGTTGAACCCACGTTCTCCCCGGACGGTAAGCATGTGGTTTACCGCAAAATACGTGGGGGTTACTTAATTTCCGATAAGTTTGGTCTGGAAAACGGGGTGTACCGCGTTGCGGTGTCTGAAAATGCAGAACCTGAGCAAATAGCCGAAAGCGGACACTTGCCTCAGTTTGGTGCGCGTAACGACCGGGTTTATTTAATGACACCGGGCGCGAAGCCAACCCTGAGTGCGATTGATTTGCGCACACTGGAGCAACGCGAGCTGTATCAGTCGGAGTTAGCCACCGAATTTCGTGTGTCGCCTGACGGTAAACAACTGGCCTTTGCAGAACGCTTTAAGGTATTTGTGACGCCGTTAGTTGAGCGTGGCAGTGTTATCAATGTAGGGCCGGGTGACAATCAAATGCCGGTGCGTCAGCTGTCCGTTCGTGCCGGTGAGAACCTGTCCTGGACGGCAAACAGTGACCAGATTTACTGGACATTGGGGCCGGAGTTTTACCACACCTCGGTTGATGAAGCCTTCAATGCTGAAACCGACAGCGAAACCCTGAAAGTAGAGAATGGTCAGAATATTGGTTTTGAAACTGACGCTATGGTGCCGGATACCACCGTCGCCTTTGTGGGTGGTCAGGTCATTACCATGAACGGCGATACCGTTTACGAACAAGGTACTGTGGTGGTTCGCAATAATAAAATTGTGGCGGTGGGTGCGGAAGCCGATGTCAGTGTACCTTCCGGCGCGGAAGTTATTGATACCACGGGCAAAACAGTGATGCCGGGTTTGTTCGATGCGCACGCGCACGGCGGTCAGGGGCAGGCGGAAATTATTCCACAGCAAAACTGGGGGCAATACGCGAATTTGGCCTTTGGTGTAACCTCAATTCACGATCCGTCTAACGATACGACCGAGTTTTTTGCGGCTTCTGAGTTGCAAAAAGCCGGCAAAATTGCAGCACCACGACTGTTCTCAACCGGAACGATTTTATACGGTGCTAATGGACCGGGTTACACCTCGCATGTGGATAGTTTAGAAGATGCGAAGTTCCATTTGGAACGCCTGAAGAAAGTGGGCGCGTTTTCTGTGAAGAGTTATAACCAACCACGTCGTAACCAGCGTCAACAGGTAGTTGAAGCCGGACGTGAGCTGGAAATGCTGGTGGTGCCGGAAGGTGGCTCATTGCTGCAGCATAATCTGAGCATGATCATGGATGGCCACACCACGGTCGAGCATTCACTGCCGGTAGCTAATATCTATGATGATATTCGTCAGTTATGGCAGCAAAGTGATGTAGCTTATACACCAACCCTGGGTGTGGCTTATGGCGGTATCTGGGGCGAAAACTACTGGTACGCGGAAACCGATGTATGGAAGCATCCCAAGTTGACACAGTATGTTCCTATGGACTTTTTAGTGGGTAAGGCAATGCGCCGCGAAAAAGCGCCGCATAACCACTACAACCACTTTAATAATGCCGAAGTTGCCACAGAGCTGCAGGACTTAGGTGTCGAAGTCCTTGCTGGTGCTCATGGTCAGCGTGAAGGTTTGGCGCAGCACTGGGAAATCTGGATGATGGCGCAGGGTGGCATGGAGCCATTGGAAGCGCTGCGCACGGCAACCATTGATCCGGCCCGTGTTTTTGGTATGGACCATGCGTTAGGTTCACTGGAAGAGGGCAAACTGGCGGATATTATCGTGATTGACGGTAACCCGCTGGAGAACATCCGGGATACCGATAAAGTGACGCACACCATGGTTAATGGCGTTTTGTACGACGCCACCACCATGGATCGTCTGTTACCCGAGCCTCGTAAACGTAAGGCTTTCTTCTGGGAAGACTAAGTGTTTACGCAGCTAAGAGGCCGCTGCGGTTTCGGCTACCACTTGCCGGAACCAGCGGTGGCCTGCATCGTGTTGCAATAAGGGTGACCAGATCATGGTCAGGGTTAAGCCTGGTATATGAAAAGGCGGTTCTTTCATGACCAGTTGGCTGTCCTGCGAATACAGTTCTGCTGCGCGGGTTGGCAGGGTAGCCACCAGACCCTGGCGTGCCAGATACATGGCCACATGATAGTTACGGGTAAACACCTTAATTTTGCGGCGTTTATCCAGCTTGTCTAAAGCGTCGTCCACCCAGCCCAGCTTCTGTACGTCGTGTGGATCCATCCCTACACCCACACCAAAACCGGTTTTACTCACCCAGACGTGCTGCGCCTTTAAGTAATTGTCCAGTGTGTAGTCTTCCAGCAGCGGGTGATCTTTACGGATCAAACAGGAGAATTCATCACTCCACAGGTTTTTTTGATGAAAGGACTGTGGCAGCTGTTCAAAGCGGTTAATGGCTAAATCCACCTTGCCGTTCTCCACGTCGTGAAAGCTGATGTCGCTGGGGGTCATGATGTCCAGTGAGACATTGGGTGCCTGCTCATCGAGCTTTTCCAGCAGTTTTGGCATGAGCGTAGAGGCGGCATAGTCGGACGCCATAATACGAAACACCTGATCGCTGGTGGGGGCGTCAAACTCTCGCACCGGCTGAATCATTTCCTCAACCGAATACAACACACCACGCAAGGCTTCCTGCATGTCCAGCGCTCGTTGGGTGGGCACCATACCTTCACTGGTGCGCACTAAAATAGGGTCATTCAGTAGGTTGCGTAAACGCTTAAGGCCGTTGCTCATGGCAGGCTGGGTAATATTAAGCTGAGCTGCGGCACGGGTTACGTTCTTCTCCCGCAGCAGCACATCTAAGTAAACCAGCAGGTTCAGATCAATGTCTTTGATGGTGTTCATAACTATCCAGAATAAGTGGAATATAAAAAATCTATCGGGATTATAAATAGGGTGAATGTATAACGCCAGCCTTGTTTCGTTACTCTGGATTAAGAAAGAGACTTGCTTATTTCTTTTAATCCACCATAATTAATTTATTAAGCTTTAATAAATGATATTTGGTGGTTAAAGTGAATGGTGCAGATGGCTTTTTAAAAACGGTTGGTGATCTCATTAAGCGTCAGCGCTCATTAACAATGGATCAACAGGATTTTGCCAAGCGGCTGGGCTGCGGCGTTAATACGGTTTATCGCATGGAAAACGGGCATTCAGTTAACTCGCTGACATTATTTACCGCTCTAGAATTGCTGGGGTTGCTGGAGCATTTTACTCCAGTTCTGGATGATCAGTATGCAAGGGTGGCAAACGCGCCTCAGCGAAAACGCCGAAAAAACTCAGAGGATTTTTCTAATGACTTCTAAAGCCTATGTTTTTATCGAAGGATTAGAGAGTGAGCCTGTCATTTGTGGTGTTATTTGGTATGACCCGGAAAACAAAATTGGCCGTTTTCGCTACGGTCAGTCCTATTTAGCCCGAAAGGATGCTTTTGCGCTGGATCCTGTTCATTTGCCGTTAACGGACGAACTATTTGAGACGCGCGCTAACAAAGGGCTGTTTGGTGTTTTAACCGATGCCGGAGCTGATGCCTGGGGACGAAAGCTGATTACCCAGTTGCGCACAACCAAACCCGAAAATGAGTTGGAGTTTTTAATTGCCGGCGCATCTATGGGTGTGGGCGCTATTAGTTTTAGCCTTTCTCAATCCAAGTCAAAAGCTAAGGTATCCAGGAACACACTGAATGATATCGATCTGTTGCTGGCCGGGAAAAACGCAATTCTGAATTCAGAAAATGTCTCTGTTGAGGTGAAAAAGGCGTTTCAATACGGCGAGTCAATGGGTGGTGCCAGACCAAAAACTGTACTCCAGCATAACGAACAAGCTTATTTATTAAAATTTAACCGCCCCGACGACCTCTACAACGTTGCCAGAGTAGAAAGCGCAACAATGGCAATGCTAAATGACGTCGATGGAGTCAATGTTGCCAGCACCCGGCTGCTTACCGGTGAAGAAGACGTGCTGATGAGCGAACGGTTTGATCGTCGGGGTCTGGATGTCTCGCATCACTTTATTAGTGCAAACTCTTTGCTGACCGAGGGCAATGTCAGCGAAGCCATGCTAAAGACAACATACTCCTATGGTGCATTGGCTGAGTATTTGAGAAAGGTCAGTCAGCGCGCTGAAGACGCAACAGAACTCTATAAGCGCATGGTATTTAATGTGTTTATTGGTAACACAGACGACCACGGTAGAAATCATGCCTTACTCTGGGATTTAAATTTTGGCGGTTGGAAGCTTTCGCCAGCCTATGACGTACTGCCTATTAATAATGCTCGGCAACATGCTTTGGGTATTGGTGAATATGGGCGTGAAGGCAGTATTAATAATGTGTTGTCGCAATGCCGACGGTTTGGTGTTACTCCACATAAAGCAAAGAGCTTGGTTAAAAACATTCAGGAACTGGTGGCTGAATGGCCCGCTTATTTTAAAAACAATGGCGTAGCTGACGGCGACATTGAACGATTAAAAGCCGTTATTCCGGATACTTTCAGGTTAAACACCTGAATTCAGGAGATGTGACCATGACACTTAGCTCCGAGACCCTGGCAAAAAGTATTCTCGATGGCTTTCATAGCCACTATCGGCGTTTTCAGGCGTTGACCCATGGCGCGCGTAAGCGTTTCCTGCAGCGTGACTGGACGGCGGTTGTGTCGGCGGCTTCGGAGCGTATTCATTACTATGATCATCAGGTGGGTACAACGGCGAAAAAAGTTGAACGTCGTGTAGGAACTGATTTGGATGAAAGTTTGTGGCGGGCAACCCGGCAGCGTTATCAACACTTGCTTAAGTTTCACCCACAGGCGGAGCTGGCCGAAACCTTTTATAACTCGGTGTTTTGCCGGGTGTTCGACCGCGCCTACTTTAATAACGACTACATTTTTGTGGAAACCGTTTTGGCGAACCACATTCCGGTACCAGTGGAAAACGAATGTCACTCTTATTTTCCGGTAGTTGAGGGGTTGGAGGGAACACTGACACGGGTGTTTGAGGATATTGGTTTAGGTGGTGAATTTGAGAATTTTGAAAATGATATTGAACAGCTGCGCGATAAGTTCTTTGAGCGCGCAACAGAAACCGATATTGAAGCCCACAATCTGCGTATCGATGTTTTGAAATCACCGTTCTACCGCAACAAAGCCGCGTATATTGTCGGTCGGGTGGTTACAGAGAACAATCATTACCCTTTTATTGTACCGGTGCTGATTAATTCGCAGGGCAAGCTTTACGTGGATGCTTTTATTACCCGTTCTGATCGCATGGCGACGATTTTTGGTTTTGCGCGCTCGTATTTTATGGTGGAAACTGAGGCGCCTTCGGCACTGGTTCGGTTTTTGAAGGGACTAATGCCGCATAAAACCCTGGCCGAGCTGTATTCATCGGTCGGTTTTCATAAGCAGGGCAAAACCGAGTTCTACCGGGAGTTTTTGCATCATTTGCGTCGTACCGACGACCAGTTGGCAGCAGCTCCGGGGGTAAAAGGCATGGTCATGACAGTATTCACTCTGCCGTCTTTTCCTTATGTGTTTAAAGTCATTAAAGACAAGTTGGGTGGTACCAAGGAGTTTGGCAGGCAGACGGTTATTGACCGTTACCGTATGGTTAAGCGACACGACCGGGTCGGGCGTATGGCCGATACGCTGGAGTTTGTTGATGTGGCGTTGCCACTTAAGCGTATCTCTGCGGACTTATTAGAGGAATTTAAGCAAACCGTCGCGAACTCTATTTCGATAGAAGGCGACACTCTGGTAATTCACCAGTTGTTTGTTGAGCGCCGGATGACGCCACTGAATTTGTATTTAGAATACGCCAATAACGAAGAAGTGGATGCAGCCATGGATGACTATGGACGCGCATTAAAAGAGATGATGGCGGCGAATATCTTCCCCGGCGACATGCTGCTGAAAAACTTTGGTGTCACACGCCATAAACGCGTGGTGTTTTATGATTACGATGAAGTGCGGTACTTAACCGACATGAGTTTCCGTAAGCTGCCGGAAAACGACTGGGAAGTGTCGATGGCTCCGGATGACGTGTTCCCCGAGCAGATAGCGCAGTTCGCAGTGCCGCAGGCCAAATATCGTGACAGTTTGCTGAAACGCCATCCGGAACTGGTTGATCCTGCTTATTGGTGCGGTATACAAAAAAACATCCGCAAGGGTGAACTCACGGATGTCTTTCCTTATGCTGCCGACCTGCGTTTTACGCGGAAGTTTTAAACTGATCTTCCTCGGTTGAGCCTTTCAGTGCGGTAACTGAAGATAGCCCGCCCTGAATCACGTTGGTTAGCTCGTCAAAGTAACCGGTGCCGACTTCCTGTTGGTGCGCCACAAAGGTGTAGCCTTTGTCTGCGGCTTCAAATTCCTGCTGCTGCAGTTTAACGTAGGCCGACATGTCGTTGCGGGCATAGTCATGGGCCAATTCAAACATGTGGTACCACATATTGTGCACACCGGCTAAGGTAATAAACTGGAACTTGTAACCCATTGCGGCAAGCTCTCGCTGGAACTTAGCTATGGTGTCGTCGTCCAGGTTACGTTTCCAGTTAAACGACGGCGAACAGTTATAAGCCAGCAGCTTGCCAGGGTATTTGGCATGAACGGCTTCTGCAAACTGACGGGCTTCGTCTAAATCGGGCTTAGCGGTTTCACACCAGATAAGATCCGCAAACGGAGCATAAGCTAAGCCGCGTGAAATGGCTTGTTCAATGCCCGGCTTCACGCGATAGAACCCTTCGGCAGTGCGTTCACCGGTAATAAAAGGTTTGTCGTTCGGGTCAAAATCGGAGGTCAGCAAATCGGCGGCGTTGGCGTCAGTACGGGCTACGATGAGCGTTGGTGTACCGGCAACATCGGCAGCTAAACGTGCGGCGGAAAGCTTCTGTACGGCTTCCTGAGTTGGCACCAGCACTTTGCCACCCATGTGTCCGCATTTTTTCACGGATGCCAGTTGGTCTTCAAAATGCACACCAGCAGCACCGGACTGGATCATGCGCTTCATCAACTCGTACGCATTCAGCACGCCACCAAAACCCGCTTCAGCGTCGGCAACAATCGGTGCAAAGTAGTCAACGTAGTTGTCGTCTTCCGGCGTCACGCCTTTTGACCATTGAATCTGATCGGCACGGGCGAACGAGTTGTTAATGCGCTCAACTACCGTCGGTACCGAGTCCACCGGGTACAGGGACTGATCCGGATACATGCTGCAGGCTGAATTGTTGTCGGCAGCGACCTGCCAGCCGGAAAGGTAAATGGCCTGTAGGCCTGCTTTAACTTGCTGCACCGCCTGGCCACCGGTTAAAGCGCCCAGCGCGTTGACGTAGTCTTTGCCGAATTTTTCCTGCGCTTTGCCGTGAATGAGCTGCCACAGTTTATCGGCGCCGTTGCGGGCATAGGTGTATTCCGGTTGCACTGTACCGCGTAAGCGCACCACATCCTCCGCACTGTAGGGGCGTTCAACGCCTTTCCAGCGCGGGTCAGTGTCCCATTGCTTTTGCAAGTCTTTAACCTGTTGTGAGAAAGAAAGGTTTTTGGTTGTCATAAGTAAAGTCCTTGTTGTTCCGTTATCTGTTGCGAATTTTATGGTTATTTCAGTTGTTGGTAGCCGGGCAGGGTCAGAAAGTCGACCAGCTCGTCGGCGGTGGTAATTTCTTCTAAAAGCTGTAATGCCGGCTCAAAAGGTTCGTCGTTCCAGCGTTGTTCACCCACTTCGTTTTTCACCACGTCTGCTTCTTCCTGCAGGTATTGCCGGAACAGCGCTTTAGTGACCGGGGTGTTGTCGGAAAGCGTTTTGCCGTGGCGGATCCACTGCCAGATAGAGGTACGCGAGATTTCAGCCGTGGCGGCGTCTTCCATCAGGCCGTAGATGGGAACGCAGCCTTTACCGTTCAGCCAGGAGGCTATGTATTGCAGTGACACCCGAATGTTGGTGCGCATGCCTGCTTCAGTGCGCTTGCCTTCGCATGGCTGCAATAACAACGCCTGATCAATGCCGGTATCGTTTTCACGCAGTACGTGAAGCTGGTTATCGCCTTCAATTCCGTCGACAAAAATTTCCCGGACGGTATCAGCAAGTCCCGGATGAGCAATCCAGGTACCGTCGTGCCCGTTATCACGCTCCAGGGTTTTGTCGGCGTGGACTTTAGCGAGGATCTTCTCATTTTCGGTTGGATCTTTGCTGGGAATAAAGGCCGCCATGCCGCCCATAGCCAGAGCGCCGCGCTGATGGCAAGTTTTGACCAGCAGACGAGAGTAGGCGTTAAGAAATGGCTTATCCATGCTGACCACCTGGCGGTCGGGCAATACGCGTTCAGGGTGTTCCTTCAGGGTTTTGATGTAACTGAAAATATAATCCCAGCGGCCGCAATTAAGCGCTGCAATGTGGTCCTTCATGGCGTGCAGTATTTCGTGCATTTGAAAAACCGCGGGCAGGGTTTCAATGAGTATGGTGGCTCGAATGGTACTGGTTTTTAAGCTGAACTTTTTCTCGGTGAAATGAAAAACATCGGCCCACCATTTGGCTTCGTCGCTGTGCTCCAGTTTGGGCAGGTAGTAATAAACGCCGGAGCCCTGCTGCAGGCGTTGCTGGTAATTCAGTAAAAAGTACAGCGCAAAGTCCATTAACGCGCCTGGAATTGCCTGACCATTACGCTGCACATGCTTTTCCGGTAAGTGCAGGCCGCGAACTCGTGCAATGAGCAGTGCAGGATCAGAGCCAACTTCATAGTGTTTGCCACTGTCGGGGTCGGTGTAGGTCATGCCGCCAATGTTGGCGTCACGCAGGTTAATTTGACCGTTAACCATGCCTTCCCAGGTAGGTGATTGCGAATCTTCAAAGTCGGCCATGTAACAGTCGACATTGGCATTCAGAGCGTTGATGACCATTTTGCGGTCGACCGGTCCGGTAATTTCTAAACGTCGCTTTTTCAAATCAGCCGGCAGCTCCGCAATGCGCCAGTTTCCTTCACGGATGTCTTTGGTGCCCTGATCAAAGTTTGGTAACTGCCCCTGATCATATTGAGCCTGGCGCTGCTGACGTTTTTTCAGAAGCGATTCAAGCCGGGGTTGAAAGGTATCGACAAGTTCGGCCAGAAACGTCTGGTTCTCATCGCTAAACAGCGTTTTGGCCTGATCATCTAGCGGTTGACTAAAATCAAACAAGTTGTTCATTTTTAAATCCGTTGTTATAGGTTTGTTAACACGGATTTAGATTAGACGCTGGTCACACCATTAGTCTAATTTATGCTGTTGATTGGCAGTATTCATTAAGGATATTATGGTGGGCTGACGTTTACGTCAAATCAGATATTGAACCTGACATAAATGTCAGGCTACGTAGCCCTGTAGCCTGATGTTCACATCAGGTGAGATATTGGACCTGACATAAATGTCAGGCTACGTAGCCCTGTAGCCTGATGTTCACATCAGGTGAGATATTGGACCTGACATAAATGTCAGGCTACATAAGCCCTGTAGCCTGATGTTCACATCAGGTGAGATATTGAACCTGACATAAATGTCAGGCTACGTGAGCCCTGTAGCCTGATGTTCACATCAGGTGAGATATTGGACCTGACATAAATGTCAGGCTACGTAGCCTTGTAGCCTGATGTTCACATCAGGTGAGATATTGGACCTGACATAAATGTCAGGCTACGTAGCCCTGTAGCCTGATGTTCACATCAGGTGAGATACCCCACCTGAGGTAAATGTCAGGCGGGGTAAAGTGTCAGGAACAACATTAAATTTTAAAACGCTCCACTAATTCGTTAAGACTAACCGCCAGACGAGAGAGCTCCTCGCTCGATGCACTCGTTTGTTCTGCACCTGAGGCTGTCGAGTTAGATAAATCACGAATACTGACGAGGTTTTTGTCCACGTCTTTAGCGACATTCGCCTGCTCTTCAGCGGCACTGGCAATTGAAACATTATGATTATTAATTTCGCTGACAGCGGTTGCTATTAACTGCAGTGCTTCGCCGGCCTCACGCGCAACGTCCAGGGTTTTAGTGGCGCGTTCTAAGCTCCTGTCCATCGTCGCTACAGAACGGTCGCTGGATTCGTTAATGGCTTTCACCATGTCTTCAATCTCAACGGTCGACTGCTGCGTTTTATGAGCTAATGAGCGAACTTCATCAGCAACAACCGCAAATCCGCGACCCGATTCACCAGCCCGGGCGGCTTCAATAGCTGCATTCAGAGCCAGCAAATTGGTTTGTTCAGCGATACCACGAATAACTTCCAGGACTTTAGCGATACTTTTTACTTTGTCAGCGAGCTCCGTCACGTTACCGGAAGAGTCTCCAATTTCCTGAGACAATTCTTCAATAGCGCGCACTGTCTGACGAACCCGGTCATTTCCTTGTTGTGCCTGTTGATTCGCTTCGTCAGAGGCTTCAGACGCGTTTTGCGCGTCCTGCGCCACAGTTTCAACCGCTGTTGTAAGTTCGTTAACGGCTGTTGCAGCTTGTTCCAGCTCTTCTGACTGTTGCTGGATTGTGCGGGTGGATTCCTGAGTTACAGAACTCAGCTCTTCGGAAGTTGATGCCAATTGCTCTGAAGATTCGGCAATTTTACCGATGGACTCGCGTAATTGTTCTTGTGTTATACGTAACTGACGAAGCAACTGAGCGGGCTCGTCTTTACCATCAATTTCAATGGTTTGAGTTAAATCACGGGAAGCAATGGTTTTAGAAAATCTGACTGCCTCACCGATAGGTCTGACAATACTACGGGTCAATATAAACGCAAATAAAATCAGCAATACAACAACGACAAATAAAACGATAATGACTGCGGTATTGGCATTTTCAGCCACCTCGTTAGATTGATTTTTTGAGTCGTTAATTATTTCCCTTTCTCTGTCTAGCATTTTATTGACGCTAGCCGTAATTTTTGTTGTAAGCGGTATCATGCTTTTTTCACGGAGCGACGTAATAGCGTCGCCCAGTTGTGCGTCAATCAGCTTTTCCTGTTGCTCGAGGTATTGCCAATATTGATCATTCAGTTCCATATAATTCTGGTATTCAGCCAGAACTTTGTCATCATTTATGAACTCACTAAACTCATTCTGGTTACGTTTAACATCGGCGACAGCATCGTCAAGACGTTCCTTGTATTGCTCAATTCTATCTGCGTCACTATAGAATGTGGCAACGTTGGCCGAGTGAACCCGGACTCGTAAAAACGCTCTACTAATACCATTAATATTATCTAGAGCGGGCACGTGCTCATTGCTGATATAGTTCATATTGGCCTGTATTAATCCCATACGGTTTAATGAAAATAGACCTAAAATCAGGGTGAGTGCTCCAATCAGGCCAAAAGCCACGCTTGCACGAACGCCTATAGAAAACTGTCTTATCATTTGATGATCCTTAAAAATGTTTCATCTGTTACTTGTTACCGGGCACGCTTATACTGCCTCGTTTTTAAATCGGCTTTATTATCGCCGCATTATTTTAAATTAATAGTTTTTTAACGGGCTTTTTAATTCTGGCTAATTAGATTGTATTTTTAATAAGCAATATGGGATAAGAAGCTGAATACTACAGTGGTGTAGATAAATATATTTCCATTCTTGCAGCTAAATTTCTTTAGGGTATGTAAGTTCTAACGTATATTCTGGACGGGCTTGAAAAATAAACAGAACCGAAGCGGCTCTGTTTATTTGTGGCGAGAATTTATTAGCTACAGTTAAACTCTAAAACGCTTAACCAATTCATTAAGATCAACCGCCAAACGCGACAGTTCACGGCTGGAGGCATTGGTTTGCTCTGCGCCGGAAGCAGTTGAATTCGACAGATCACGAATACTGACCAGGTTTTTATCCACATCACGTGACACATTCGCCTGTTCCTCTGCGGCACTGGCTATAGAGGTGTTGTGATTATTGATTTCACTCACGGCTGTAGCAATCAATTGCAGAGCTTCACCGGCTTCGCGTGCTACATCGAGAGTTTTAGTGGCGCGCTCTAAGCTCTTGTCCATTGTGGCTACGGAGCGATCACTGGATTCGTTAATGGCTTTCACCATGTCTTCAATTTCAACGGTCGACTGCTGCGTTTTATGAGCTAATGAGCGAACTTCATCAGCAACAACCGCAAATCCGCGACCCGATTCACCAGCACGAGCAGCCTCTATCGCTGCGTTGAGTGCGAGCAGGTTTGTTTGCTCGGCAATGCCGCTGATAACTTCAAGTACTTTCGTAATACTCTTAACTTTTTCCGCCAGCTCCGTCACGTTACCGGAAGAATCGCCAATTTCCTGAGACAACTCTTCAATAGCCCGGACGGTTTGGCGTACGCGGTCATTCCCCTGCTGAGTCTGCTGGTTGGCTTCATCAGAAGCCTCAGAGGCGTTTTGTGCATCCTGAGCCACAGTTTCAACGGCGGTGGTCAGTTCGTTTACCGCAGTTGCTGCTTGCTCTAACTCTTCCGACTGTTGCTGAATAGTTCGGGTGGACTCTTCTGTCACTGAGCTTAGCTCTTCAGAGGTTGAGGCTAATTGCTCTGACGATTCTGATATGGTGGTAATGGAGTTGCGCAGCTCGGCTTGTGTGCGCTCTAACTGACGCAGCAGTTGTGCCGGCTCGTCCTTGCCAATAATTTCAATACTCTGAGTTAAATCACGCTTGGCGATACTCTCTGCAAAATCAACGGCTCCGCCAATTGGCGATACAATGCTGCGGGTCAGCGTAATAGCAAACAGCGCCAGCAACACGATAGCGACTATGAGTACAATAATAACGGCAAGGCTGGCATTTTCGGCTACGCCGTGTGCGTCATTTGACGCCTCGTGAATCAGAAGACTTTCTCTACTGTGGAGCTCTTGCAGCTTTTGGGTTATCTTGTTGGTCAGTGGCAGTATGCTGTTTTCCCTTATCGAGGCAATGGCGTCTGTAAGCCCCGCATCAACCAACTGATTGAATTGGTCGTTAAGTTGCCAGAATTCTTTATCAAGCGCCTTATATTCATTAAATAACTCTCTGGCCTGAGAATCCTCGATAACACTCTCGTATTCGTTCTGATTACGCTTAAGTGAGTCAATCGCATCGGCAAGCCGGGTTTTATAATTTGCTAAACGGTCAGCGTCATTGATATAGCTGGAAACGTTGGCTGAATGAATTCGCACCATGAGAAAATCGCGGTTTATAGCATTAACGTTGTCAAGAGCTGGCATTTGTTTGTCGGTAATAACGGTTACTTCGTTATCAATGACTCCAATCCGGTTTAACGCAAAAATACCCAGAATAAGGATGAGTATTCCTATCAGCCCGAAAGCAATACTGGCGCGAGCGCCTATAGATATTTGTCTTAACATGACGAATTCCTTTTTATTTATGACTATTAACAATATGAAGTGGTACGTAGCAAAATTTATTTTTTAAATTTTGTACCCCTCTGCTATCGGCAGTGAGCGTTATAGCCATTAATGAGTTCAGGAACCTTTACTCTTAATAACAGTAGTTTTTTATTAAACTTCTAATTTTTTTTTGAGTTGGTTCAATGGTTTCTGTTAAAAGATATTCATCGGGTTGGTGCGCTTGTTTTATTGAGCCCGGTCCCATAACCAGCGTCTCACAGCCCAGTTCCTGCAGGAAAGGTGCCTCCGTGCAGTAGTTCACCGCCTGAGCCGCGGATTGCGATATTTTTTCTGCTAATTGCACCAATGCGGAATCGGTATTTTGCTGAAAAGCCGGTATCGGATGGTGCAGTGATATGAGCTCAATTGACCCTGGATAGCGAGCCTGAATACCTTCTGTTGCTTTATGAAGGTGAGCGTAAAGATCATTAACAGATAAACCGGGTAGCGGACGAATGTCCAGATGCAACTCGCAGCAACCGCAAATACGGTTAGCGTTGTCACCGCCATGAATGTGACCAAAGTTCATGGTCGGTTGCGGTACCGAGAAGCTTGAATCTGAATATTTATGCTTAAATTCTTCTTTTAATTTCATGAGTGCTGAAATCACTTCGTGCATCAGTTCAATAGCGTTAATACCCAGCGCCGGATCAGAGCTGTGCCCGGAGCGTCCGGTAATGCGGATAACCTCGCTCATGTGCCCTTTGTGCGCGTAGACCGGGCGCATATCCGTGGGCTCGCCTATCACGCAGTAGTCGGGTTTAAGGTTCGCAAAGCGGGTGACTTCGCGGGCGCCGTCCATAGTGGTTTCTTCGTCCGCAGTGGCTAGTATCATAATAGGTTTGGTTTGTTGAGTTGCGTCCAGCTCACTCAGAGCATGAATGACAAAAGCGAAAAAACCTTTCATATCAATACTGCCAAGACCGTACCAGCGGTTGTCCTGTTCCGTGAGTTTAAAAGGGTCAAAGTTCCAGCGGCTGGCATCATAAGGTACGGTGTCGGTGTGTCCGGACAGCAATAAACCGCCACTACCTGCACCGCGCCGCGCCAGTAAATTGTACTTTCCCGGCTGACTCTGCAGCTCATTGATTTCGCATTCAAACCCCAGTAGTTCAAGCCATTCAGCAAGCAAGTTCACAACTTTCTGATTGCTGTGATCCCACTTGGGGTCAATAGCACTGATAGATGGCTGGGCAATGAGTTGCTGATACATTGAGAAAAACGATGGCAAAGCAGGGAAGTTCATGATGATAAATCCTTAATATAATTATTCACTATTATTGCATAAGTATATGTATTCAGTTATTCTGCATTTTTACTCGGAAACAGCAACAGGTTTTCTCGTATGCCGTATAAAGCAGCGCAGTCTCAGTCAGTCGCAATAGTCGGAGCCAGCGGTTACGTTGGTGTCGAACTCACTCGTCTGGTGCAACAACATCCGGCGCTGAGTCTTTTGGGTTGTTATGTCTCTGAGCATAGCAGCGATGCAGGCTCGCTGCTGAGTGATTTACACCCACAATACGCACATTTAGTGAAACTTCCCCTGCAGGGCTTATCCAGCCATGAGAAAGAGCTCATCAAAAGCTCCGCTGACACGGTATTCCTGTGTACTGATCACGGTGTGAGTGTGGAGTTGGCTCCGGAATTTCTGGCGGCGGGTTTAAAGGTCATTGATCTCTCAGGCGGCTTTCGCTTAAACGCAGGCAAAGATTATCCGGCATTTTACGGGTTTGAACACACACAGGAAAGGTGGCTGCAACAAGCGGTTTATGGGCTGGCGGAATGGTATCCGCAGGAGATAGCTACAGCTCAGTTAGTGGCGGTGCCCGGTTGTTATCCCACCGCTGCGCTAATGGCATTACTTCCGTTAAAACGGGCCGGTTTACTCGGTGACAGTAAAATTATTATTAATGCGGTATCCGGCGTCACTGGTGCCGGACGCAAGGCGGCGCTGGCAAGTCATGGTGCGGAACTTTCTTTGCAGGCGTACGGCTTATTTGAACACCGGCATACGCCGGAAATTGGCCAACAATTGCAGCATGAGGTTTTGTTCACTCCGCATTTAGCGCAGTTTCCCCGCGGCATTCTGGCCACCTTATATGCCAGCCTTAATGACGGCATCAGCGACACCGATTTAGATAAAGCCTACCAATGCTACGCGAACCAGCCTTTAGTGCGGTTTGCAAAGCAAGCGCGGCCAGCGATTAAAAATGTGGTGCAGCAACCCTTCGTCGATATTGGCTGGCACCGGCAGGGGAATCAGCTCATTGCCTTCTCGGCCATTGATAACTTATTAAAAGGTGCGGCCAGCCAGGCTATTCAGTGTCTTAATCTGCAGCTTGGCTTGTCGATTGAAGAGGGGTTGCTATGAAAGTGATTAAGCTGGGCGGCAGCCTGCTGGAGCAGCCCGCTGAGATGAAAGCCTTATTTGAATCTCTGTCAGGCACTGACAATAACACCGTTATTGTGCATGGTGGTGGCGCTTTGGCTCAGCAATGGCTGTCTGCGGCGGGCCTGAAAAGTGAAAAACATGAAGGTCTGCGAGTCAGCCCGGAACAGCATATGCCTTATATTGTAGGGGCTCTGGCCGGTTGTGCAAATAAACAACTGATGTGCCGGGCAATTGCTGCCGGCTTACGGCCCATTGGTTTAACTCTGCATGAAGCGGGTATTTCATGTCGGCAGCAATCGGCTTTGCTGGGGCAGGTAGGTACCTGCGAATTTGACGAGCCGGGGTTAATCGTTACCCTGCTCAAGTGCGGTTACCTGCCATTAATCAGCTCTGTCGGCTTCGGTAAGCAGGGTGAATGGTTCAATGTTAATGCCGATGATGCCGCTGTCGCGGTTGCCGCAAGCCTTGACGCCGATTTACTGTTGCTAACCGATGTGAATGGTGTGCTCGACAGCAAAGGTCAACTGATAGAGCAACTGGACAGCCTGAGCATAGATGAACTGACAAAAAGTGGCGTGATTAAAGATGGCATGCTGGTCAAAGTTCGCGGTGCGCTTAATGCCGCAAAACGCTTGCGACGATGTGTGCGAATAGGCAGTTGGAATTTAATTAATCAAACCCATTCAGGCACACAGATTAGTGAGTAAGTATGATGAAACATTGTTTATCCGGGCTGGAGTTAACTCCGGCTAACACACTGCAATTACTGGCATTGGCGCAGGAACAGAAAGCACAACCGCAAAAGTATCGACACACTCTGGCAGGCCGCAGCGTTGTCACTCTGTTTGAAAAGCCGAGTCTGCGCACAAGGTTGTCGTTTGATATTGGTTTGCAGAAACTTGGCGGGCATGCGGTCTATTTGAATGAACAGGGAAATGGCATGGGCGTGCGTGAGAGCGTTGCCGATTATGCCCGCAACTTATCCTGCTGGGCCGATGCCATCGTGGCCCGGGTGATGTCGCACAATACACTGCAAGAGCTGGCTCAGCATGCCTCGGTACCTGTGATCAACAGCTTGTGCGATCGTTTTCACCCGTGTCAGGCACTGGCCGACTTTCTGACGCTGCAGGAGCACTACGGCGAAGTGAAAGGTTTGAAACTGGTGTATCTGGGCGACGGTAATAATGTTTCGCACTCATTGATGCTGACTGCGGCCGCACTGGGTACCAATTGTACTATTATCTGCCCACGGGGCTATGAGCCTGATGCCGACCTTGTCACTCAAGCAAAAAAACAGGCGGCTGAGAGCGGCGCCGATATTATTGTAACCCATGATATTGCAGCGGTTGCGGGGGCTGATGCGCTCTATACCGACACCTGGGTGTCTATGGGCGATGATAAACCGTTAAGCGAAGTACGCGACATTTTTCAGCCTTATCAAATTAATTCGCAGTTGGTTGAGCACAGCAGTGCTACTTCGGTGCTGCACTGCCAGCCGGCACATCGCGGTTATGAAATTACCTCCGATGTGATGGACGGTCCGCTGTCGCGCTGCTTTCAACAAGCTGAAAACCGTCTTTATGCACAAAATGCCTTATTAACTCTACTATTAAATCCAGCGGCAGCGGTACTGCCCGAATCTATGGAGAAAGCCTCATGAGCAATGTGAAAAAAGTGGTACTGGCCTATTCTGGCGGTCTGGATACATCGGCCATTGTGCCCTGGTTAAAAGAAAATTATGGCTGTGAAGTGGTGGCCTTTGTGGCCGATGTAGGGCAGGGCGCTGATGAACTGCAAGGCGTTGAAGAAAAAGCCAAAGCCTCGGGTGCTTCCGAATGTCATGTGGTGGACTTAAAAGACGAGTTCGTGAAAAACTATGTGTACCCGACACTGAAAACCGGAGCCATTTACGAAGGTACCTATTTGCTTGGTACGGCTATGGCACGCCCCATTATTGCCAAAGCTCAGGTTGAAGTAGCGCGCAAAGTCGGCGCCGATGCACTGTCTCATGGGTGTACCGGTAAAGGTAACGATCAGGTGCGGTTTGAATCCTGCTATGCAGCTTTAGCACCGGATTTACAGGTGATTGCGCCCTGGCGTGAATGGGAATTAAGCAGCCGTGAATCTTTGCTGGATTATCTGGCGGAGCGCAATATTCCCTGCTCAGCGTCGGCGACGAAAATCTACAGCCGCGACGCTAATGCCTGGCATATTTCGCATGAAGGTGGCGAACTGGAAGACCCCTGGTGCGAACCTACCGAAAAGGTCTGGACTATGACGGTATCGCCGGAACAGGCACCGGATAAGCCCGAGTATGTTTCTGTGGTGGTAGAAAATGGCGAAATTATTGCGGTGAATAACCAGGCGCTGTCGCCTTTTGAAAGTTTGAGTTCTTTAAATGAAATTGCGGCTAAGCACGGTGTTGGCCGGGTGGATATTGTTGAGAACCGTTTAGTGGGCATGAAAAGTCGTGGTTGTTATGAAACGCCGGGCGGTACGGTGATGATGGCGGCGCTGCAGGCTATTGACGAACTGGTGCTGGACAAAGTCAGTCGCAGCTGGAAAACTCAGTTGAGCGAGCAGTTCGCGCAATTATTGTATGACGGGCGCTGGTTTACCCCCTTGCAGCAATCGGTTATGGCTGCGGCACAGTCGTTATGCGCAACCGCCAGTGGTGAGGTGGTTCTGAAACTTTATAAAGGTTCGGTAACTGCAGTGCAGAAACGTTCTCCGCACAGTTTATACAGCGAAGATTTTGCGACCTTTGGTGCCGATGAAGTGTATAACCAGGCGCATGCCGAGGGCTTTATCCGGTTGTTCTCTCTTCCGAGCCGGATTGCGGCGCTACAAAAACAGCAAAAGGGATAGGTTATGGCGTTATGGGGCGGACGTTTTGCGGCAGGACCCGATGCCGCGTTTCAGCAGTTTAATGACTCGTTACCCTTTGACTATGTGCTGGCAGAGCAGGACATTACCGGCTCTAAAGCCTGGGCCAATGCGTTGCAACAGGTTGGGGTGCTGAGTTCGGAAGAATGTGAACAATTGCAACAGGCTCTGGACGAACTTTTAGGTGAAGTGCGTTCTGACCCTGCGGCTGTCGCTGTTGGCGGCGATGAGGACATTCATTCCTTTGTTGAGGCGGCATTGATAGCTAAAGTAGGCGACTTAGCTAAAAAATTGCACACCGGGCGTAGTCGTAATGATCAGGTTGCTACTGACCTGCGGTTATGGTGTCGTCAGCAGTCAGAGGATTTGCAACAGGCGTTGCAGCAAACTCAGCAGGCCTTACTGGGTTTAGCTGAGCGCGAGCAGGGCACGGTGATACCCGGTTATACTCACTTGCAACGGGCTCAACCGGTATTGCTGGCGCATTGGTGTCTGGCTTATGTGGAAATGCTGCAGCGTGACAGCGAGCGTTTAGAGGATGCCGTAACGCGTCTGAATAAAAGCCCACTGGGCTGTGGGGCTTTAGCCGGAACGGCATACCCGGTTGACCGTGAAGCCATTGCCAGTGAGCTGGGTTTTAGTCAGGCAACGCGTAACAGTTTAGATTCGGTTTCCGATCGTGATTTTGTCGTGGAGCTTCTCAGCACGGCGTCGTTATCGATGCTGCATTTATCCCGCCTGGCGGAAGATCTCATCTTTTATAATTCCGGCGAGGCGGGCTTTATTGAACTGAGTGATAATGTGACGTCAGGCTCTTCGCTGATGCCACAAAAGAAGAATCCGGATGCGCTGGAATTAGTGCGTGGCAAAAGCGGCCGGGTAGTAGGTTCGTTAACTGGCCTGATGATGACCTTAAAATCACTGCCACTGGCCTACAACAAGGACATGCAGGAAGACAAAGAAGGGCTGTTTGACGCTTTTACCACCTGGCAGGCGTCGCTGGCTATGGTCACCTCCAGCCTGCAGGGCTTAACCGTGAACCATGATGTTTGTCGCAAAGCGGCGCAGGGTGGTTATGCGAACGCCACTGAGCTGGCCGACTATCTAGTGTCGAAAGGCGTTCCGTTCCGCCAGGCGCACCATAATGTCGGTGAGCTAGTGCAACTGGCAATACAGGCACAAAAATCGCTGGAAGATATGCCGCTGGAGGCGTTTCAGACCGTTGTTCCCGTTATTGAGACGGACGTGTATGAATGGCTCACGCTGGATGCTTTACTGGAAAAGCGATGCGCGCTGGGAGGTACTTCGCCGCAGCGAGTATCAGAGGCCTTAAAAGCGGCGCAGCAGCAACAGAAAATTCGTATTCGGGATGCTAACCTCGGTGACATCGGCGCGATTCTGGATTTAGTACAACACTGGGCCGGAGCCGGAGAGAACTTACCGCGCGCCAAAGATGACATTGTCCATTCCATTAATGAGTTTGCGGTGACCGAAGTCGGCGGTAAAGTCATGGGCTGTGCGTCGCTTTATATTTACACCACTGGGCTTGCTGAAATTCGCTCGCTGGGTGTTCATCCGCAGACGGAAGTGCGCGGGCAGGGGCGCATGCTGGTGTCTTATCTATTGAAGAAGGCGCGACTGTTGCAACTGAATCGGGTCATCGTACTGACCCGGGTCCCCGACTTTTTTGAACAGCAGGGGTTCAGTCACTGCTCCAAAGACAGTTTACCGGAAAAGGTTATGAAGGATTGTGAATTGTGTCCAAGGCTGGCCAACTGCGATGAGCTGGCCATGGACTTTCACCTGCAACCGCCGGACGAACGCTTGATCTTTAGTACAGCGTTGTGATCCAGCGCTCTTCATTAATAAAAGACCAGCTCCAGTCCTTCCATTTATCGCTCAGACCCTTGGTTTTCACTTCATCAAGGGTCATTCCCTGTTGCTTCATGGTATCTACTTCCGCTTTGGTCTCCTTCAGCATCGTCAGAAAACCGCGGTAATCCTCTTTACTGGCCAACGGGCCGTGGCCGGGGATAATAACGGTGTCATCGGTAATGCGGTCTAACAGGCTTTCAACGTTAGCAATGTAGCCGTCAACGTCACCGCCGCTTTTCAGATCAATAAAGGGAAAGCGCTCATTAAAGAATAAGTCGCCCGGGTGCAATACGTTGGCGTCTTCAAACCACACTGCACTGTCGCCATCGGTATGGCCTGCAGGCAGATGAAACACATAAATGGTGTCATCGTTTAAGTGGAAGGTAATACCGGAATCAAAGGTAATTGCCGGTAAACCCATTTGGGTAAAGCTGTCGTCGTTACTCAAACGTTCACGCACGTTATCGTGAGCATAAATGGTTGAGCTCTGGTTGTTTGCAAACCACATATTTGAACCAACGTGGTCGCCGTGGAAGTGGGTGTTCAGAATGTAACGAACCTGTTCACCGCTAAGTTCTTCAATTTTGGCGGCAATTTTTTCTGCTACCTGAGTGTACTGATCGTCGACCAGAAATACGCCGTCCTCACCGGATGACATTAGCATATTGCCGCCTGCGCCGGTCAGCATATAAATATTATCGGCGACTTCGTTGTGCTCTATGGTGACGTCTTCGAATTGGTCTGCCGGCGCAGATGTTGAGAGTGCAGGCAGTGAAACGAATAAGCAACTGAGTAATAGTTTACGCATGGGGCATCCTTTTTTAGTTTTTCATTACTGATATAGGTTACTTATTCAACAAGCGCAAAGATCAAAAAGCACAACCTTGAGTGACTAGAATGTGAATATATTGTTACATTTTTATGTTGTCACAATATTGTCATGCAAGCGTTTTACTCTTCATCCCGACTTAAATCATAACTGGATAAAATCCAAGTCGGGAGAACCCAATGAAATTTAATACCTTATTCAAAGTCTCTGCAGTTGCTACAGCTTTATTCCTGGCCGGTTGCGGCGGCGATATCAATGTAACTCCAACCGTTAACAACGGCGGCGGTTCAGGCGGCGGCGATGGCGGCGATGGAGGTAGCAGCGTTGAATGTGCTAGCTACGGCAGTGTTGAAGGAACTTACGACGGTCAGGATTGTACTTACGATACAGATTTTGCCAGTGCCACTATTGAAATTGACGAAGATATTACTTTTGAAGAGCTGCCTGACGGCGGTGTTCACGTGTTTGAAGGTGCGCTGCAAATTGGCGTAGATTGTGATACCACCACAAGTTGCGAAATTAACCAAAATGGCCCGGTTATGACGGTTGAGCCTGGTGCGACACTTGCTTTCACTTCTGGTGAAGCCATTATCCAGATTGCCCGTGGCGCACAGTTAAACGCTATTGGTACTTTTGACAAGCCAATTACATTTACCTCAGCTAACGCATTTGACCGTCTGAACGTTTCTGGTGATGCTCCGCGTTACGCTGACTGGGGCGGTATCATCATCAACGGTAACGGTATTACTAACCAGTGTACTGATGCACAGCGCGATGGCGGTACTTGTAATGTCGAATCTGAAGGTATTGTGAGTTATTACGGCGGTAATGATAACACTGATAGCAGTGGCTCAATTAAATACGCAAAAATTTGGTATGCCGGTTCAGGCCCTCGCGATGGTGGTCCCGGAGATGATTTGAACTCGTTAACTCTGAACGCGGTTGGTTCCGGTTCATCTTATGAATTTATTCATATTCACCAGGGTTTTGATGACGGTATTGAGTTCTTCGGTGGCGCAGCAGATGTTAAAAACGTAGTCTTTACCGACACTCAGGATGACTCGATGGACATCGATGCGGGCTGGCAAGGTCGTGCACAGTTCCTGTTTATTAAACACGGAACAGTAACGGTAGATGGCAATACTAACTATATGGGTAACGGTGGCTTTGAAGCCGATGGTGAGAAAAATAATGGCCCGGATTACAGCCAGGCTCCCACATCAGCACCGACCATCGCAAACGTCACTATTATCACCACTGATGGTAAATCAGTACGTGACAACGATCCGTCTATTGCTACTAAGTTTGATGATAACTTCCAGGGTAAAATGTATAACGTTCTGAAAATTAAAGAGAACGGTACTGCTGACGATGGTTGTATCTTCTTTACGACAGACGGTGAAGCGGGTGTAGATAACGGTGAGCTGGACTTCTTTAACTCTGTAATGGCCTGTACTAACAACTTTGTAAATACTGGCGATAATACCTTTGCTGACGGCGAAACTTATTCAGCCTGGTACCCGAACGGCGGTGTAAACGAAATCCTTGATGGTTCGGCTACGGTTCTGAATGATGATGGTATCTCAACGGATATGACGTCTTCTATCACTATCGCAGCGAATGACTTAACGTCGCTAAATGATGACTTCTTTACTCCGGTTGATTTCATCGGCGCATTGTCTGACGACGATACTAGCTCTGAGTGGTACCAGTGGGTTGAAACTGCTGTAGCCGCTGCTGACGCGGACTAATTTGAGTTGGAATGCGAATGAATAGGCGCAACGGTGTTGCGCCTATTTTCCGATTTTATTGCAGGAGTTGGTTATGAAGAATCAATACAAACTCAAACCTGTTGCTCTGGCGGTTGGTTTAAGCCTGTTGGCCGGTACTCCGGCAGCTTTGGCTCAGCAAGCCGATGACGCAGACGTTGAACGTGAATCAACGATAGAAGAAGTTGTTACCACGGGTAGCCGTTTACAAGGTAGTGCCGCAGCCGTTGTTCAAGAGCGTAAAAATCAGGCTTTTGTGGCGGATATCCTGGGTGCCGAGCAGTTATCCCGTTCGGGTGACAGCGACGCGGCCTCGGCTTTGCGTCGGGTAACGGGGTTAACCCTGGTTGACGGTAAGTTCATTTATGTTCGCGGCTTAGGTGAGCGTTATTCAAGTGCGCGCATCAATGGTGCCAGTATACCCAGCCCGGATTTAACCCGTAACGTGGTTCCGCTGGATATTATTCCTTCGACCATTATTGAAAGCATGGCAGTACAAAAGGTGTTTTCACCTTCAATGCCAGCGGCCTTTGGTGGCGGTAACATTGATATCCGCACGCGCTCTTTGCCTGATGACTTCATTTTTAATATTGAAGCTGGCGTTGGCATGAACAGTAATGCTGATGAGGGCTATACCTATAATCGAAATGATAAGGGTATTCCCGCTGGTATCAACGATGCGATTGGCCGCTACCAGGGGGACTTTAGTCTACGCAATATTGTTAATACCGACGGTCTGACCGGCTCAGGAAATAGTGCGGGTAATCAGGCTCGTGCCATTAATGCTTCTTTAGCAAAACAATTGCCTCGTGACATGGTGCTTAAGAAAGAGTCGTTAGATCCGAATATGGATTTAAAGGCAACGATAGGTAACCGTTTTGACGAACCGTTTTTTGGCGGTAGCTTTGGTGTACTGGCGGCAGCTTCCTACGATAATGACTGGGATGTTTCTGAACGCAAAAATGCGGTTATCAGTAACAACGCAACAGCCGACTGTTCAACTTCTCTGGCGACAGTCGAAGATATTTCCAGGTCGTGTTACAACACCTTTGAAGAAACCACAGTAACCACAGAAACTGAGCGTCTGAACGGTTTTTTCACGGCGGGTTATGAACTGGATACGCACAGTGTCAGTTATACCAAAATTTATTTAGAAGATTCGGAAGATGAATCGGAGTTTGGTATTAAGCAAAGCCCGAACGGAAGTAACCTAAAAACTATAGTCGGAACCGGTATTGCTAATCGTGAGCACGAATTTAAATACGAAGAACGCGTATTAAATGTGGATCAGTTCCGCGGTCAACATACTCTTATGGATTACTGGGGTATAGGTTTCGACTGGCAGTATACCGAGTCAAAAGCGGAAACGGATATCCCTACTGAAGTTTCATATCGTTTTGACGATATTTATGACACCGAGGGTAACTTCTCTGAAACCCGGGTAACGGGTGATGATAACCGTGCTATTTTCCAGTTTGTTGATATGGAAGATAACGTTAAGTCTTACGGCGGTAACTTCTCTTTGCCACTGGCGTTTTCCGGAATTGAGCTTGAGTTAAAAGCTGGTTATGACTTTGTTGATAAAGCCCGTTATTACAGTACAAGTCGCTTTAGTTTAGACAATGCATCGGGTTCGCGTTTGTCAGTGCTGGACGATTTAGACAACGTGTTAGGTGTCACTGGTTATCTGACGGATGATGTTATTGATGATAACGACTTCCGTATTACTTTCCGTGAACCAACAGCGCCTAACGCTGACGATTACCTGGCTGCTCAGAAAATTGATGCCTATTACGGCGAGTTCGACGCAATATTCGATAACACCTGGCGTGTCAGTGGTGGTGTGCGTTATGAAGACTTTAAACAGGTTTCCCTGGCAACATCGAGCTTAATTTTTAGTGAAAAGGATTTAAATAACTACTTTAATCCTGAGCGAGTGGCCGAAAGCACCGTTTCTGAAGACGACCTTTACACCGCTTTATCTCTGACTTATATGGCCAGCGATAATTATCAGCTGCGTTTTGGTTACGGCGAAACTGTGGTTCGCCCGGATTTGCGTGAGACGGTTCCGGTGGCTTATTACGATCCGGTAACTGATATTCGTACTTTTGGTCGGGCCGGGTTGGAAAGCAGCGATTTACGTAACTACGATGCGCGTTTTGAATATTATGCGGATAATGGTGACAATTACACCCTTGCCGCTTTCTATAAAGACATCAAGAACCCTATTGAATCTGTGCTTCAGGTGGGTGACGAAGATTACACCTTAAGTTACGTTAATGGGGAGTCAGCCGAAGTCTATGGGGTTGAGTTTGAGTGGCTGCACGATTTAGGCTACCTGGCGAACGGCTTCTTTACCTCGGGTAACTTAACCTGGAGTGACTCTGAAGCCTCGATTGATCCGGCCTTGGCGGGTAACTTAACCAACCGGACTAAGCGTATGACCGGACACTCAGAGTACGTAGCCAACTTCCAGCTGAACTACGATTCGGCTAATGGAGAGCATTCGACGTCGTTGGTCTATAACGTGTTTGGTGAGCGTATCTTAGCGGCCGGTATTGGTGGACGTGACGATGCTTATGAGCAGCCGTTCCATTCACTAGACCTGGTTTATAACTATTACCCGACTTTCAGTTCCAAAATTGGTCTGAAAGTGAAGAACATTCTTGGTGAAGACCAGGAAGTGACTCAGTCGGATATCTTAGTTCGCAGCAAAGAAGTCGGAACCGTGGTGAGTTTGAGTTACAGCTACGAGTTCTAGTTGGGGGAGGTTGGCGTTTCGTAGCCTGACATTTATGTCAGGTGAGATATTTAACGCGCCGCCATCACTTCACTATTTGAGCTGCTGTTCAACGCGGAAGAATACCACCTGACGTGAACGTCAGGCTACATAGACGTAGCCTGGCGTTTTTTTATGCCCGATATGATACCTCACCTGATGTGGACATCAGGCTACGAGCACCCTGTAGCCTGACATTTATGTCAGGTGCGATATTTAACGCGCCGCCATCACTTCACTATTGGAGCTGCTGTTCAACGTGGAGAATACCACCTGACGTGAACGTCAGGCTACATAGACGTAGTCTGGCGTTTTTTTATGCCCGATATGATACCTCACCTGATGTGAACATCAGGCTACGTCATTTTTATCTCTATAGGTTTCAGTGTATCTAAGTGCACGTCGCGTTGAGGGAAGGCGATAACAATATCGTTCTCGGCGAAAAGCTTATCGATTGTAAAACGGATATCGGATTGTACCCGGCGAATGTCCATGGGTGCTTCTACCTCTGTCCAGAACAGCAAATTAAACGTCAGGCTGTTGTCACCAAAATCATCGAAGAAAACTTCAAAAGGCAGGCGTTGAACAATTTTTTCGTGCTGACTGGCAGCTTCCATCATCAATTCCCGAACTTTGTCGATAGGCGAACCGTAAGCAACGCCAACCGTTACCGTACTGCGTATTTCCGTAGATACCAACGTCCAGTTCACCACCCGCTGTTCCAGAAAATAACTGTTAGGTACAAGCACGTGAACACCGTCGAAGCGTTTGATGCGCACACAGCGGTTGCCAATTTCTTCAATACGGCCACGTTCGTTCTCCAGTTCCACAATGTCGCCAATACGAATTGGACGCTCAGCAATTAAAATCATGCCGGATATCAGGTTATTAAGCAGGTTCTGAGCACCAAAACCCACACCAATAGCGAGCGCACCACCTAAAACAGCAAATATGGTGATGGGAATACCGGCTACCGGCAAAGCAATGAGAACAATAAGCACGTAAGCCAGAAAGGAGAATAACTTACGAAAAGCATAGATGGTGTTCTGAGAGGCATGGCCGGATTTTAAGGCGCGTTTGACCAGGCTGGAACCTATCCAGCGTATGACAATAACGCCTACAACAATCAGAGTAATGGCAATAATGACCTGGCTCAGATAGATTTGAGCATCGCCGGCTTTCCAAAGCTCGGTATTCCAAATGCGAGTTAAACCCGAAGAAACGTCGGCCCATGACATTTGCATAAGTTATTTATCCGTTAATTAGTGAATCTTTCTTTGTAATTTACGCGAAAAACACGTACATTGCGCGCTCAATTTTTACCCTATTATTCTGGATGTTGACTACGTGATTTCTGCTGCAAATATCACCATGCAATTTGGTGCAAAGCCCCTTTTTGAAAATATTTCCGTTAAATTCGGCAATGGCAACCGTTATGGCTTAATTGGCGCTAACGGTTGCGGTAAGTCGACCTTTATGCGCATTTTAAGTGGTGAGCAGGAGCCTTCGGCGGGCAATGTGTCGCTGGAACCCAATATCCGCATAGGTAAATTGAGGCAGGATCAGTTTGCTTATGAAGAATACAGTGTTGTGGATGCCGTTATTATGGGACACGAAGAGCTGTGGGCCGTAAAAGAAGAGCGTGACCGTATATACAGCAGTGGTGAAATGACCGAAGAAGACGGCATGCGTGTAGCGGACCTGGAAACGGAATTTGCCGAAATGGATGGCTATACAGCTGAATCTCGTGCGGGTGAGTTGTTGTTGGGGTTAGGTATACCGGTCGAGCAGCATTTTGGCCTGATGTCGGAACTGGCGCCGGGTGTAAAAATTCGTGTGTTACTGGCGCAGGTGCTGTTTTCTGAGCCGGATCTTATGTTGCTGGATGAGCCTACCAACAACCTTGATATTAACACCATTCGTTGGCTGGAAGACGTGTTGGCTGAAAAGCAAAGCACCATGATCATTATTTCGCACGATCGTCACTTTCTGAACACGGTTTGTACGCACATGGCGGATATTGACTACGGCGAGCTGCGTGTGTACCCGGGCAACTACGACGAATACATGTTTGCCGCTACCCAGGCGCGTGAGCAGCTGATGAGCGATAACGCCAAGAAGAAAGAGAAAATAGCCGAGCTGCAGAGTTTCGTCAGCCGTTTCTCTGCGAACGCATCAAAAGCCAAGCAGGCGACCTCGCGTCAGAAACAAATGGAAAAAATTCAGTTGGACGAAGTCAAAGCCTCAAGCCGGGTTAATCCGTACATTCGTTTTACCCAGGAAAAGAAACTTTACCGGTTAGCGCTTGAAACCGAAAACGTGCGTAAGAGCTTTGATGATGAAGCTGTTCTAAAAGGCCTGAGCACTTCAATAGAAGTGGGCGAGAAAGTCGCTATTATTGGTGCGAACGGTATTGGTAAAACGACCTTACTGAAATGTTTAATGGGTGAATACACGCCGGACTCCGGCAGCATCAAATGGTCTGAAAATGCGGCGATAGGCTACTACGCGCAGGATCATGCCCACTGGTTTAAGCAGGATATGACGGTTTACGAGTGGATGTATCAGTGGAAGAAGCCGGGCGATGATGAACAAGCCATTCGTGGCGTGTTGGGGCGTATGTTGTTCTCTTCCGATGACATTCAGAAGCCGGTATCGATATTATCCGGTGGTGAAAAAGGCCGGATGATTTTCGGTAAGCTGATTTTACAACGCCCGAACATTTTGGTGATGGACGAACCGACCAACCACCTGGATATGGAATCGATAGAATCGCTGAACCTGGCACTGGAGCAGTTTGAAGGGACGTTGATTTTTGTCAGCCACGACCGTGAGTTTGTTTCTTCACTGGCTTCGCGCATTATTGAAATAACCGACAAAGGCTTACGTGACTTTGCCGGCAGTTACGATGAGTATCTGGCGCAGTTGGCTGCTGCTTAACGCTGCACCATTTTTTGGGCGCTCTTGACCAGCTCGTCAGGGTCGCCCATGCGCTCCGGCTTGGTGACACCGCGTTGGCAGGCAGGGCGCTGGCTAATGGTGTCCATCCAGCGC
The DNA here is from genome assembly GCF_004364275.1 of Idiomarina sp. H2. NCBI lineage: Bacteria > Pseudomonadati > Pseudomonadota > Gammaproteobacteria > Alteromonadales > Idiomarinaceae > Idiomarina > Idiomarina sp. H2. Next base: position 39,773 of record NZ_SNZY01000006.1, on the reverse strand, counting down.
TTTAGGTTTTTCAGACCGTCCAGACTCACACCGGACCAGTCGTGCGTTCGCACCCAGCACCAGTTGGCAATATCGGCTAACGAGAAATTATTACCGGCTAAGTATTCCGATTCGCCTAAGCGTGTGTTCAACACTTCAAACAGCCGACGAGTTTCATTTTGGTAACGCTCAATGGCTGAAGGCAGCTTCTCCGGAAAATACCGATAGAAGACATTGGCCTGACCCATCATGGGGCCGATGCCACCCATCTGAAACATCAGCCACTGGATCATACGGGAGCGTTCTTTTGGGTCTTTGGGGTTTAACTTGTCGTAGGTTTCGGCAAGGTACAACATAATGGCACCGGATTCGAACACCACAAAATCGTCGTTGTTTTTATCAACAATAACCGGAATACGGCCATTGGGGTTCATTTTCAGAAACTCCGGGCGCTTTTGTTCGTTGTCCTGCAACTGAACGTGATGCAGCTTATAGTCCAGCCCCATCTCCTCCAGTGTCACCGTGGCTTTGTAACCGTTAGGTGTCGCCGCTGTGTAGAGTTCAATCATGTTTTTTCCTTAAACCTTTGATGAATCACGTTCTTTCATACGCTCGTACCAGGCTTTTAGATTAGGCCAGCGGTCATCGACGCGCAACTGAATGACTTTGGCGAAATCGACTGTGCAGAAGGCGTTAATATCAGCCGTAGTGAAACGTTCAAGTGCAACAAACTTGTGGTTAGCTAAATGTTTGTCCAGAAAAGCGAAGAAGCTGATAGTTGCTTCGCGATTGACTTCGCCCCATTCTTTAATTGGGGTCATGCGGTGCTTGAAGTAATCGGTTGTGTGCTGGAAGCAGTTACCAATAGGAAGAAACAACTGAAAGTCTATCCAGCGCGTCCATTGTTCAATAATGGCCTGTTCTTCGGCAGTATTGCCGAGCATAGTTTCAGCGTCAGGGAAGGCCGCTTCAAAATACCGGCAAATAGCCATGGTTTCGCCAATGCAGGTGCCGTTATCCAGTTCCAGCACTGGTACTTTCTTCATTGGGTTTTTACGTTCAAATTCCGGCGTTAAGTTTTCGCCTTTCGCCAAATCGAGTTCGACACATTCAACCTTATTCAGTAATCCTTTTTCCGCAAGAAACATCCGCACCCGACGTGGGTTCGGAGCTTTTGCCATTTCATAAAGTTTCATTGTAGCCTCAATAGCTTGAGTGAAGATTAAGACATATTCTTTGAATTAAAGGCTTCTTTCAAGCTATTGGCAAAGGCAACGAACTTTTCTTTAATGGTTTGTTTAATTTTAACTTCAACAGAACCTAATACAGAATAGCCTTCTATGGTAATGACTGGTGCCTGACGACCGCCCATAGAAGGGGCTTTATTCTCTGTTGAACCAATAATATTGAAGACCTTAGAAACCACATTGACACCTTCCGGAACAAAAACGTCAACACTGCTCAGTCCGCTCATAACGTTAATAGTGACATGCTGGTGCTGAAAAACGGCGTCGGTAAAGTCCAGCTCTGTTGAACCCAGCAGGGTATATACAGTAATTTCCCGCGGCACAACCCACTGGCCACTGCGTTCGTTGGAGCCCAGAATACTAATGACTTTTTGGTTCTGCTCGTCATCGCCACTGGTATAGTTTGGCGTAAACTGGCGTTCTTTAATGTTTTCGTACTGAGTATCCGCTTTTAAAGGTAAGTCACTGACCAGCTCGGCTAACCGGTTATGTTCTTTAGTGTCCATAGCCTGATCAAGCCGACGTTCAAAGGCTTCAGCGGAGAGTTCACCGTGGCTGTAATTCATGACCAGTTGGTCAATGGTCTCTTCACGGACTTTTTCTATTGGGCGGTCTTCAAATTTTACACTCATGGTGGTTCCTTGTTGTTCTTATCTTCTTATTATGGACAACAAAGCAATTCTTAGGCCAGAAATAAAACGCAATTAAATCATTGGGTTAAAATATTCCCCTTCGACTGTACTGTTTTAATTGGCGAAATTTTAGCAAAATCGGCTATTCGATAAGAATGTTGCCTAAACGGCGGTATGGAGAGAGGAGTTTTTATGACGCATGGTGTAGGAATTGCGCGGGCAGAAGAAGCGCTCAGTACGTTGGAAAATATGACCCAGGGGGTTGAGCCTATTGCACTGCAAGAATACCAAGAGCGCGTTGCTAAAGCGCAGGCATTGATGCAGGAGCAGGGTATTAGTGCGATGTATCTGAATGCGGGCACTAATTTGGAGTATTTTACCGGTTTAAAATGGTACCCCAGCGAACGGCTGGTCGGTGCAATTGTTCCGGCTAAGGGCGGTGTGACTCTCATTGCCCCGGCGTTTGAGGTGGGATCTTTAACGCAAGCCATGATTCTGCCCATGGAAACTTTATTGTGGGACGAGCATGAATCGCCTTATTCGAAGTTACTCGATTTTCTGACGGAGTCTTTTTCCGGCAACTTTAAACTGGCGCTGGATGAATCTACTCCCTACAGCGTGGTGGCGCAGCTGGAAGAGCGCAAGCCGGCAGAAACCCTGTGCGATGCCAAAGTGATTACCGCCGCCTGCCGCATGCATAAGTCTCCGAAAGAACTGGCGCTGATTCAGACCGCAATGGATATGACCATGGCGGTGCACCGGACGACCGGCGCGATGCTGCATGAGGGGATCACCGCCTCGGAGGTCAGAGCCTTTATTAATAAAGCGCACCAGAAGGTGGGTGCAACGGGCTCGTTTTTCTGTATCGTTTTGTTCGGTAAGGCCACTAGCTACCCGCACGGCGTTAACTATGAACAAAAACTGGAGAAAGACGACTGGGTATTAATTGATACCGGCTGTAAATTGCATGGTTACCATTCGGATATTACCCGAACCTATTCCTTTGGAAATGCCACTGACGAGCAGCAGAAATTTTGGCAGTACGAGCGTGACTTACAACAAGCCGCCTTTGATGCTGCGTTACTGGGAAAAACCTGTGAAGCTGTGGATGATGCGGTTCGCGTTAAATTAAAAGAGCAAGGTCTGGAAGCGGATTATCAATTACCCGGCGTGCCGCACAGAACCGGACACGGCATTGGTATGGACTTGCACGAATGGCCTTATTTAGTCGGCGGCGATAAGACCAAACTAGCCCCGGGCATGTGCTTCAGCAACGAACCTATGGTGATTAACCCTGAGCAGTTTGGGGTACGGCTGGAAGATCATTTCTATATGTCCGAAGAGGGCGCCTTTTGGTTTACTGAACCGTCTCGTTCAGTGGATGACCCGTTTAACCTGCTGTAACCGGGCGGGGCCGGTAGGCCTATACTTCTCTTGAACAACAATAACGGCGGTAACATTGTGTAGCCTGACGTTCACGTCAGGTTCAGTGGTTAAATATTTCACCTGATGTGAACATCAGGCTACACATGTTTTAGATTACCTGCTTGTCCTCCTTAGCAATTTGGTATTAATTTTTTAAAGAGTTATACTCATGCCATAACCTCTATTCATGGATGAAATAAGAGTCAATGGATGATAGTGGAATTGAGTATTTACTGGAGCTGCATGGAACGCAGGTTCATAGAGATGATGGGTATTGGTATAAAATTGAAGCTTGGCGTGTAAAGCCTTCGAAACACATTCCCCATGGGATTAGATACAACTTAACTCTGCATAATCTGAACAATAAACGCATTTTTGGAATGGATAATGCTCACGGTATAAAGGCATCTAAAACCTCAAAAGTGAGTGGGAAACGACACGTTTATGATCATAAACACCGTCACGTATCGGATAAAGGCGTGCCTTATGAGTTCTCTAGTGCGTTTCAGCTTATAGAGGATTTTTTCAACGGTATTGATGAAACCATTGAGCACTTAAGCAGTAAATGAGGAGCAATGTGATGAAAGCCAAAATAGGAATTATGTCGGAAGCCCTTATCAGGAAAAGAATGCTTGCAATTGCTGCGGGAAAATATGAACCAGAGGCTAAAGAGCCTAAAGTTTGGTATACCTCAATGGCTGCGGTTTCGCATATCTTGAACGAGAAAAACATTCAATTATTGAGGCTGATTGATGAAGCAAAGCCTCAAAGCCTGGCTGAATTAGCTGAGCTGAGTGGACGCCATAAGTCTAATTTATCTAAAACGCTAAGTACCCTCTCAGAAAAGGGCTTTTTAAAAATTGAAAAGCACGGAAATAATCAGTCAAAGCCGGTGGCGTTATACATTGACTTTGAAATTATTGTGGATAAGTACTACGAAGATAAAGTACTGAAAGCACTTTCTGAGCACGCGGCTGCATAGTCTGGGGAAGAGACCATGAGTAAACTCCCGTTAGTTGTTGATGCCCATACCCACCTTTTTAATGCTCGCTATGTGCCTTTGCAGGGCATTCTTGAAAGTTGGGGTATCTGGAAAATACCGGCAAAGTTAATCAGTAAACTGGCCTATTCCCTAACTGCCAGTTCCACGCTAAAAGAGCGGCTAGAATCGTTTGCAGTGACAACGAAAAAAGACGCAACTTCAATTATCTGTAACGAGTTTGCCCATCTGGTTTGTATTGAAATAGAACACGATTTACTGAAAGATGCAGGCAACAAGCCTGAGTCAGCCGAAGCCTACCAGGAACAATTCATTAACAGCGAGCTGTACTCGGTTCTGAGGGAAATACATCGGTACTACGGTGACAGCGAATCGGCTCGCGAACTTGAGTTAGATTACATTAAGACGAAGTGGACTTTTAAAGCAGAAACTCAGGTTCAGGATAAAGTATCGGGCTGGTTCTCCGGCATTCATAAAATGATTGAGCGAATGCTGAGAAAGTCGCTGGAGTTTCTGGAAGACGCTGCCGACAAAATTGATTTTGTATTGAACATGCTGCGTAGCGAAGTCGGGATACTGAAACGGTTAAAAGGCTATTACGATAACTTCTCGGAAAGTTACGTACTTTTCCATTATATGATGGATATGGCTTATCCGTTTGACGACAACCCTAAATACGATTTTTATGATCAGCAGTTAGAGCGAATGACCGCGTTGGAGAATTATTCGGATGGGATAATCCTGGGCTTCTCTGCTTTTGACCCACTGCGCTTCGTTGCCCGATCTGCGTCGGAGCGGGTGATTCGCGATGCCATTGAAACTTCGCTGGAGCATGGTAAAGCCGGATTCAAATTTTATCCTCCCATGGGTTATAAGCCGGCCGGTAATGCCCCCCGGGTTGAGCGAGTGGTGGATCACTTCATGGATTTTTGCGTAGAGCATTCCATTCCGGTGTTTACCCACTGCACACCCGAAGGCTTTCAGGCTTACCCGGGCTCAGGATTAAACTCTGACCCCGACTACTGGGAGCAAGCGCTGACGAAGAGCGAACAGAGAGCAACAATGCGATTGTGCTTTGGTCATGCCGGTGGCGGAAAGCGGAAAGTGAATGGCCGCTGGGTGAAAGGCTGGCTGTCGACAACTGAAAAAGAATGGAATGACTCGGATAACTATGCCCGTAAGGTTGTCGAGTTATGTCGCCGCTACGAGCATGTTTATTGTGACTTGTCTTATTTACACGAAATAGTTGACGACAAGAAAGCGCAAGCGAGCTTAGCTGAGCGACTTGAAATAGAACTAACCCGTGAAGTGAGCGCCGATAAACCTTATAGATTAGCCGATAAAATGATGTACGGCAGTGACTGGCATATGGTGTCTATGGTGAATGACATTGAAGAATATTTCAGGCAGATAAAAGCTATTTTTGAAACGCAGAAAATGCAGCCTTTTGCTGACAGATTTTATTTTAAAAATGCGCTCAAGTACGTTGATTTAGCGGCTTATATTGCACGGGCTAAGAATGTATTTAGCCAGGATTATTTAGCGCGCCTGGAAGCAATAAAAGACTATGTAGCCTGACGTTTACGTCAGGTGAGATACCTGAAGGGCGTTAGAGAGTCGACAGGACGTTTCGTCAGATCTAAAAGATTAATATTGCACCTGATGTGAACATCAGGCTACTGGTACAAAATTGGCATAGGCCGTAGCCTGACATTTATGTCAGGTGGAATAATTTTTACTTCCTCTATTCACTAACTTCCTCGAATATAACGCTGATAAATCCCACCGTGATAAAGGAAAATCGCTCGATAAAAAAGCGGTTTGCTGGCTCAATCAGTAGCTCCTATACTCAGTGGTTAAACGAATGAAGCAGCATCGTTTTTATAAGAACAAAGGTTCAATAAATGAACGGATAAAATAAAGGACTAAGACGATGAATTTGCCAAAAAAAATACTACTGTATAAGGGAATGCTAATGGCTGGAATGGTTATTCTGGCTGGTTGTAATTCTGATAACGAAACATACGAAGGTAATCCTTTGCCCGGGCAAGAGCCGCTATCTACCTTTGACGAGGATGGCGAACTTCAGGCTGATATCTCCTGGACCACATACGGTGTGCCTTATATCACTGCTGATAATTTAGAGAGTATGGCATTTGGTGTGGGCTATGCTTATGCTCAGGACAACCTTTGTATTCTGGCTGAGCAGGTCGTTAAATTTAATTCACAGCGATCACAGTTCTTTGGACCGGACAACCCGATTGATTCTGGCTGAGCAGGTCGTTAAATTTAATTCACAGCGATCACAGTTCTTTGGACCGGACAACCCGATTGATTCAGGCAACAGTCAAAACCTTATCGATGATTTTGGTTTCTTGGCGCTGGGTATTCGTGAGCATGCCGAGCAAGGGTTCGATAGTTTAAGTGAGGAATCACAGGCGTTGCTACAAGGTTATGCAGCAGGCTACAACAAGTACCTTGCGGATACCCCGGAAGCCAGCTTGGATCCTCAATGCGCAGGACAACCATTTGTGCGTGAGATCACACCAATAGATGTACTGACTTATGCGCAAGGCGTTGCTCTATTGCCCGGAGCCAGCAATTTTACCGGGGCTATTTTTGCTGCCGCACCTCCGGGCGAGGATTTCTCGCCAACACCCGTTATGGAGGGCGAGCAGACAGCCAACATTGAGCTGCGCCCGGTTGCTATTGACATGCCAGAAGCTAACCCGACAGAAATGGGCTCTAATGGTTGGGCAATTGGTCGCGACTTAAGCGCGACAGGGCAAGGAATGTTGTTGGCTAACCCGCACTTTCCGCACACCGGAAATCAACGGTTTTGGCAGTTTGGTGTTGAGATCCCCGGGCAGTTAAAGGTAGCCGGAGGTTCATTATCAGGTATGCCTGGTATAGTTAATATTGGTTTTAATGAGAACGTAGCCTGGACTCATACGTTTTCTACCGCTAATCGTTTTGTGGTTCACCAATTAGAGCTGGATCCGGCGGATGATAACAACCTGACTTATCTGGTGGACGGTGAACCCATAGAAATGACCACCAAAACACATCAAATTCAGGTAAATGTAGGAGGTGGGCAAACCACTACCCTGGAGAAAACCAGCTACCACAGCGAGTTCGGTACAATCATCACGGTACCGGATTCTCCAATTACCTGGGGTATCGACGACTTCGGTAATGAAGTGGCTTACGCAATTTACGACGCAAACTTACCTAACTTTGAAATCTTCGATCATTGGATGGCAATGAATCGTGCTCGTAACATTGAAGAATATCGTCAGAGCTTTATTGATTATACCGGTACGGTATTCAACAACGCGATGGCGGTTGATGAGGATGGTGACGTGTTTTTTACCGATGGCTCATCAGTTCCAAATGTTAGCGATGAAGCGATTGCCGCGTGGCAAGATGATCAGTTACTGCAGGGGATTAGCTCCGCTGTCGGTTTCCCCGTTATACCGGGCAATTCGGCTATGTTCAAAGCTGATGGCAAGATGCCATTCAGTCGTGCTCCTTCACTATTGCGAACCGACTTTGTGCAGAATTCGAACAACAGCTACTGGTTGTCAAACCCGGCCGAGCCTATTGAAAATGTGGCTCCATTTTGGGGACGCATTGATAACGAGCAATCCTGGCGTTCGCGTTTAGGTCAAAAAATGTTGGCGGAAGGCGGTTCTGTTGATGGCAAATTTACTCGTGAAGACATTACGGAAAAACTGCTAAGTAACCGCAGCTTTCTGGCTGAAGAAACACTAGAACCCCTGTTATCACTGTGTGAGAGTCAAGGAGAACAGCCAGTTTCTACTGTTGCCGGCGAGCAAAATATTAAGCCTGCTTGTGACGTGCTAGCAGAATGGGACGGCACAATGAATAAAGACAGCGTCGGTGCGATGCTATTCCGCGAGTTTGCGACCGAATTTTCGAAAGATCCCAAATGGACGGTCGACTTTGATCCCGACGATCCGCTGAATACACCGCGTGAACTGGCTGCTGATGTTGCTGTACTCAGCGATCTGGGCAATGCCATGGTGCGAATTGAGTCTCTTGGGTTATCAATTGATGCCCCACTAGGTGATGTACAATTTGTGGAACGCGCGGGACCAACAGGGCAACCTTCCGGGCAGAGACTGCCCTGGGGAGGTGCTAATAATATTGAAGGTGGGTTTAACGTGTTTCGTGCCAATACGGGATCAGATGGCTCTATTTATCCGCGTTTGATTTACCCTGAAGTCGAAGGCTCTAACCTGACAGAAGCAGGGTTGGGTTATCACATTAGCTATGGTTCAAGCTGGATGTTTACCATGGAGTTTACTGACGAAGGACCCCTGGCTCACGGCTTATTGAGTTATTCACAGTCGCGAGACATATACTCTGATCACTATCTGGATCAAACCCTGTTGTACTCTCAAGAACCACAGCTAAGGCCTATTTGGTTTGATAATGCAGAAATTGAGGAAAATGCGCTCCGTCAGGAAACGATTAGCCTGACGACGGAGTAATACAAAATTTAGTTGTCCGATGTAGCCTGACGTTTACGTCAGGCTCAATGGTTAGGCATCCCACCTGATGTGAACATCAGGCTACTGGTACAAAATTGGTACACTACCAGAAACAAAAAAGCCCCGCTGTTTCCAGCGAGGCCTTGCAATATGTGGTGCCGGAGGCGGAATCGATAAGATCTAATAACTTATTGTTTTATAGTGGATAAAAAATATTAAGATTCAAGCGTGTTACTTACCTTGTTACTAAAACTTCAGCTTTAGTTTTTTGATTGAAAGCTTTTTCACAAATGAATCTTTTAACTTTTTGGCTATGCCCAATACTCGCTTAACACGTTGAACATAGCTATAGTGGTCTGCAACTTGTGAACGTGTAGTGGCAAATAAATTCGGGTAAGCGGATTAAATGGTTGATCTTACCTTTGCATGAGAGTGAGACAGACCGGCATCTCATCGGATTATCTGGTTGATGCTTCACCTACTGCTGGTGCATGTTTCCTTCGCTAATTCCAGCAAGAACCCCACACGCCTCAACTTCCCGGTCATCGTTGCAACTCGCTCTCAGTGAAACGAGTTGTTTCTCAAGCGCTTGCAGAGCGGTTATCTGCGACCGCACATGAGAGATGTGATCATCGAGCAAGGCGTTGACGGCGGTACAAGGCTGATGAGGGTCGTCCTGATAGCTCTGTAGTTCGTGAATCTCAGCCAGTGACAGGCCCAGGATTCTGCAGCGACGGATGAAGGCCAGCCCCTCACCATGCTTCTCGGTATAGACACGGTAACCGTTGTCCTGCCGATCAGGCGGCGGCAACAAGCCCTGCTGTTCATAGAAGCGGATCGTCTGTGTTTCGACCCCTACCAACTGCGCCAACTGACCAATGCGCATCAGCCTCCTCCCCAACGGATTCTTTACTCTATTGACCTTATAGTAGCTTTATAGTTTAAAATGGTACCACAACATTGTTCAAGTGGAGTCGTATCATGAGCAAATCCTGTGGTGGCGCCTGTGGCGGTGATGCAACGTCCGCAGCGGATACCGATATACAGGCCTCCTCCGAGGCGCCAGGGAGATGGGTCAGTGTTTATGCCGTGCCGAAGATGGACTGTCCATCAGAAGAACGAATGATTCGCCTAGCCCTGAACGGCTTTGAGGAGATTCGGGCGCTGTCCTTCGACTTGTCGAACCGCCGGCTGAAGGTCGTGCATGACGGCGAGGTCGAGCCCGTCACCTCGAAACTGAAGACCTTGGGGCTAGGCGCCTCGCTTCAGGAAACCATCGCTGCAAATCCGGAGACCATCAAGGCCGCCGAGTTTTCGGCAGCTTCTGCTAAGCAAGAATCCGGGACCCTGCGCTGGTTGCTCGGCATCAATGCACTTCTGTTCGTGGTGGAAATGACTGCCGGTCTGATCGCCCAGTCCACCGGCCTGATTGGAGAATCCCTGGACAATTTTGCCGATGCGGCGGTGTACGGGCTTGCCCTTTATGCGGTTGGACATAGCGTGAAAATGCAGGTACGTGCCGCGCATCTTGCTGGTGTACTGCAACTGATCTTGGCTGTGGGCGTGCTCGTAGAGGTGGTGAGACGCTTTGTATTCGGTAGTGAGCCTGAATCGCTGGTGATGATGGCTATCGCATTCGTCGCATTGATTGCCAATACCAGTTGTCTGCTGCTCATATCCAAACATCGGGAAGGCGGGGCGCACATGAAGGCAAGCTGGATATTCTCGGCCAACGACGTGGTGATCAACCTGGGGGTCATCACCGCCGGCGCCCTGGTCGCGTGGACCGGTTCCAATTATCCGGATCTGATTATCGGCACCATCGCGGGGGGCATTGTACTTAACGGTGCCAGACGCATTTTGGCGTTGAAGGGTTAAATAATGCTCATTATTGGCAAAAAGCTCTCGCCGTATGCCCTATTGTCCATATCGGGCCTGCTGGCAGCGTCTGATCAGGCTGTAAAGTGGCTGGTGCAGCAATCAATGGCCTATGGCGAGTATGTTTCGGTGACCCCGTTCTTTAACTGGGTGCACCTATGGAACACCGGTGCCGCATTCAGTCTTTTTGCGAATGGTGGAGGCTGGCAGCGCTACTTTTTTATCGGAATCGCGGTAGTGGTCTCGATTTTTTTGATCAAGCTGATCCTTGAAAATCGTCATAAAGGAGAAGCCATCGCTTACAGTCTTATCCTCGGTGGCGCCATGGGCAACCTGATTGACCGGGTCTTTCGCGGCTATGTTGTGGATTCCTTTGATTTCTATTGGCGAGACTGGCATTGGCCGGCCTTCAACCTGGCTGATATTGCAATTGTCCTCGGTGCCTTACTTTTCGTTTCCAGCAGCTTGTTGGGTAAAAAAGCAAACACCAATGCCGAGCCGGATGGATCTGACTGACACCTACGCCTATACAACACCATGACCGAACTTCCCGACAACATCCTTCACCTGCCGCAATACCAAGTACTGGGCTGCAAATCAACCGACGACGAAATGCACTTCCAGGTGGACGTGCCCGATCCCATCGCCTGCGAGGAATGCGGCGTGCAGGGTGAGTTCGTACGGTTCGGCAAGCGTGACGTTCCCTATCGTGATCTGCCCATCCACGGCAAGCGGGTCACTCTCTGGGTGGTCCGCCGCCGATACACCTGCCGGGCCTGCAAGACAACATTCAGGCCCCAGCTACCGGAGATCGGTGGACGGATTCCGTATGACACTGCGGCTGCATGAGTACGTGGAGAAGGAATCCTTCAACCACCCCTACACCTTTGTGGCGGCACAGACCGGCCTGGACGAGAAGACGGTGCGCGACATCTTCAACGCCCGCGCCGAGTTCCTGGGGCGCTGGCACCGCTTCGAGACGCCCCGCATCCTGGGCATTGACGAGCTATACCTGAACAAGCGCTACCGCTGCATTCTGACCAACATTGAGGAGCGAACCCTGCTCGACCTGCTGGCCACCCGCCGCCAGGACGTGGTGACCAACTACCTGATGAAGCTGAAAGACCGGCAGAAGGTCGAGATCGTCAGCATGGACATGTGGAACCCCTACCGGGCAGCGGTCAAGGCTGTGCTGCCCCAGGCCCGTATCGTGGTCGATAAGTTCCATGTGGTGCGCATGGCCAACGATGCCCTAGAGAGAGTGCGCAAGGGCCTCAGAAAGGAGCTGAAACCGTCCCAGAGCCGGACTCTCAAGGGAGACCGGAAAATCCTGCTGAAACGCGCTCACGAAGTCTCAGACCGGGAGCGCCTCATCATGGAGACCTGGACAGGCGCGTTCCCGCAACTGCTGGCCGCCTACGAGCACAAGGAGCGCTTCTACGGCATCTGGGACGCCACCACACGGCTCCAGGCAGAAGCCGCCCTGGACGAGTGGATAGCCACCATCCCGAAGGGCCAAAAGGAAGTCTGGAGCGATCTGGTCAGGGCAGTGGGAAACTGGCGCGAAGAGACCATGACCTACTTCGAGACGGACATGCCCGTCACCAACGCTTACACGGAGTCCATCAACCGACTGGCCAAGGACAAGAACCGTGAAGGGCGCGGTTACTCCTTCGAGGTGATGCGGGCACGAATGCTCTACACCACGAAGCACAAGAAGAAGGCACCGACTGCGAAGGTCTCTCCTTTCTACAAGAAAACCATCGGTTACGGACTGCCGGACTTCGCAGAGGAACTCAACTACGGAGTCGATCTATCAACCATCTGAGGGTGGTATCAGATTGATGGGGTGAAAGTGCCCCATCAACCATTAAATCCGTATACCCATAAATTCGTGCTTCTGATCAGAGATGAAAAGCTATACTTGTTGCTTTGGTTAAAGTGAATTAGCTATTTATCAACATTTTTCCATGGGCCGAACGCTATAAAGTAAAGAAGAATGATATTTGCGATAGGGATAACAATCAGAAGACCCAATGGACCAGGGTAGCCAACTCGTTGGCAGATACGCCATGCGGGAACAATAAAAATAGCTCCCACAATCAGCATCCATAGAAAGCCCATACCTGCGAACATTTCGTGATTCATCATTATCTGCTCCTTATTTGACATGCGTTTAAATGACGTTAAACTGAAATTTATTAAATTGCAAAAAGCAAGGTGCTCGTGCAGGTTCGAATTCTGTTAGTGATGGCAGTGCTATTAGTGTCGATGTCGTTTTCGCAAACGGCAGACGCTCACGCGTGTCATGATGATGGGCAGATGCAGCACAGCATGATGCAGGAAGCAGACGCAAGCGATTGTGAACATGAGACGCAAAAGCACAACTCGTGCTGTGCTGACATGACCATTCGGCATTGTTCCGGCGGCTCGGTTTTATTTGTCGGACAGTCTTCTTCGGTTAATGCCGCTGCAGTTAACTTCTCTACTAAAGTCGACGCACCTGTTGACACCTCAATTCGTGCCAAACACGCGTCTAGTTTATTCCGTCCCCCAATAATTACCGCTTAATAAGTTACTAGAAATTTAACACACGCTCGGCGTGCTCCCTTAAAACTTATTAATCGGTGAATAATTATGTCTATCAAACGCAATATCGCTGTTTTGGCGATGCTGTTTTCCGTGTCTGTATCTGCAACCGATGTAGAAGAGCAGCAACTAACCGTTCTAAAAGATCCCAACTGCGGTTGCTGTGAAAAGTGGTTACAAGCTTTACCGGATAGCTTTAGTGTGTCCGTACAACATCCGAACAACTTGACCCAACGAAAACGTGATGCCGGTATTAGTGCCGAGGTCCAATCCTGTCATACCGCTATTTCTAGTAATGGCTATGTCTTTGAGGGGCACGTTCCTCCTACATTGGTTTCTCATTATTTAGCTGGGAAAAAGTCAGCCAATGGCATTGGATTAACTGTTCCTGGCATGCCGGTAGGGTCTGTTGGTATGGAAATGGGTACTCGGTTTCAACCGTATACGGTCTATGAAATCAAAGAGGACGGTTCAATTACACCTTATAAGCAGATAGCAAGTTTAGAGCAGCAGCAAGCACTCTCAAATGGAGGGCTTTAGCTATGGGATTTGGCGGCATGAGTATGGTTCAGTTAGGAGTTTTACTGGTTATTGTCATTCTTCTTTTTGGTAGCAAAAAGCTACGAACCCTGGGATCCGATCTTGGTAGTGCGATAAAAGGGTTTAAATCATCGATTACTGATGAACCGTCTGATAGGGAAAAGGACATTCAACGTCATCAAAATTTAACCTCAGAAGAGGAGCGTCATCATGAACAATGAGTTTAATAAAGGGCGTCGAAAATTCATTAAATCTGCATTTACTGCGGCGTCTGCTTTAGCAATCGCCAAAGTAGCACCAACATGGGCAACACCTCAAGGGCGTAAATTTAAAGATCAAGTTTTGACGAAAGACGAAATTGATTTAACCATCGCGAAGTCTCCTTTGATAGTAGGGAATAAGGTTGGTACACCTATAACGATTAACGGTCAAATGCCTGGTCCTCTAATTCGTTTGAAAGAAGGTCAACGAGCTAAACTAAATGTGACCAATAGACTATCTGAAGACACGTCAATTCACTGGCACGGAATTATATTGCCCGAGAACATGGATGGCGTGCCTGGCGTATCTTTCGAAGGTATAAAGCCAGGACGAACGTTTAAGTACCGCTACGATGTCGAGCAAAACGGAACTTATTGGTATCACAGCCATTCCGGTTTGCAGGAGCAATTGGGACACCTGGGGCCGTTAGTGATTGAACCGAAAGACGGAGACATTGGTGCTGATCGAGAACATACCATTATTCTCAGCGACTGGACATTCGAAGATCCGGATACCGTGTTTCGTAACTTGAAAGTTGCGGAGGGGTACTATAACTATCAAAAACGTACGATATTTGAGACCTTCGAGGACGTGCGACAGCAAGGGTTAGAGAAAACCTGGAAGCAACGAGAAATGTGGGGGCAAATGCGAATGAGCCCCCGTGATATTGCGGATGTGACGGGCAGTACTTATACCTACCTGATGAATGGCCGCGATTCACAGATGAACTGGTCAGCATTGTTTAAGCCTGGTGAAAAAGTACGCCTGCGTATCATTAATGGTTCGGCAATGAGTTTCTTTGACGTAAGAATCCCTGGATTGGAGATGACGGTAGTGGCCGCTGACGGGCAGCCTGTGAAGCCAGTGCCAGTTGACGAGTTCCGCATTGGTGTGGCGGAAACCTACGATGTAATTGTCCAGCCTAAGCAAAACAAGCCTTACACTATTTATGCTGAGAGCTTTGATCGAAGTGGTTATGTCAGAGGTACATTAACGCCGGAACTTGGTCTTGAGGCTGAAGTGCCTGAACTACGGCAAGTTCCTGAGCGAGGCATGGCCGCTATGGGCATGGGAGCGATGGCGATGTCCGGTGATATGAAAGGCAATAGCATGAATATGAAGCATATGGGCGGCAATAACAGCCATATGACGCATAAAATGACACACAAAAAAGAGCTCCCGGTCGAAAACATTAAAATCAAACACCGTGAGTCCGGACATGGCGCCGGGGCGGCTATGATTGCTACAAACCCGGTAAGCCGTTTGCATGAACCCGGGATTGGATTGGAAGACGTTGATCATAAAGTCTTAGTGTATACCGACTTGGTCGGCGCGCATGAATGGCCGGATACGCGGGAGCCCGAACGACAGATAGAGCTGCACTTAACGGGTAATATGGAGCGTTACATGTGGTCTTTCGACGGGAAGAAGTTTACCGAAGTGGATGGCCCGGTTCAGTTTCATCATGGAGAACGACTGAGGTTGGTGATGGTAAACGATACGATGATGGACCACCCCATACACCTACACGGTATGTGGATGGAACTTGAAAACGGACAGTATCCACGCCCACGCAAACATACGATTAGCCTGAAGCCGAGCGAAAAAGTGTCGTTATTGATAACGGCAGACGCGCCGGGTAGTTGGGCGTTCCACTGTCACCTGTTGTATCACATGAAAGCGGGTATGTTCCGTGTGGTCAATGTCGCATAAGGAGGACAATTATGTACGGTAAATCATTATTAGTGGGTGCGGCGTTGTTGCCAGGTTTAGCAGTCGCCGGACATGCGAAAGAGGACTGGCCTGAACCCGTCAAAGAATATTACACCGGGCAAGTACTGTTCGATCGGTTGGAGTTAACGCGAACCAACGAGGAAGAGAACCTAGCCGTCTGGGACATGATGGCTTGGTATGGCGGTGACTATCACCGAGCTGTTTTCAAGAGTGAAGGGGAGAATGTTCAAGACGACGGTGAGCCCACTGACTTGGAAAGTGCCGAACTGCTGTATGGATACTTGGTGTCTCCGTTTTGGTCGTTTCAGGCCGGTATTGGTACGCGAGGTACCTTATCGTCGGACGCGTCTATGGAAAATTATGCTGTCGTGAGTTTTATGGGGTTGGCGCCCTATTGGTTCGAAATGGATAACTCGCTGATGGTGAATGAAGAAGGCGACGTCCAGTTTGTCAGCGAAACTGAATATGAGTGGCAGTTAACGCAAACATCGTACTTGCAGCCTCGTATTGAGTTAACAGCTAACCTAACAGATTCAGACAAATATGAACGGCAAAGTGGCTTGAGCAACTTGCGTGTGGGGTTGCGTTATCGTCACGAAATCAGTCGTGAGTTTGCACCCTACATTGGTGTTTATTGGAACGGCGCGTTAGGCAACACGGCAGATGAAATGAAACGAATGGGTGAGGACACCACAGAAACAGGCGTGGTCCTTGGGGCCAGAGTTTGGTTTTAATTGATAATAAACAAAGAGGAAACAACATGAAAAACATACTTAAGTTAGCCTTCGGTACCACGTTATTTTTTAGTGCATGGGCCAGCGCTCACGTCGGCCTAACATCCAGTAGCCCGGAGGACGGTGCGACTTTGTCCGAGTCACCAACGGAAATTACGATGAATTTTTCCGGTGATGTTCGTCTGGCTAAAATTATGCTGCACTCAGATGACGGTAAAATGCATCCGCTGGACTTTTCGATGAGCATGACTCCCAAAGCAGCGTACGAAATTGCTGTTAAAAACAATTTGGCGTCAGGTGGTTATACGGTTTATTGGACGGCAATGGGTGGGGACAGTCATAAAATATCGGGTGATTTTAGCTTTGAGGTGAAATGATGACCCTTTGGAGTGTGGCCAGCGTTTTAACGTTGGCCTTTATATTCTGGCTTAACGCGGTGATGACCGCCTCGCCTTATATCGTTTATTTGTCCGGTTTAAAAAAGCAGTCTGAACGAAAGAATAGCCTTGTTGCGTTGCTTCTATTACTGGCAAGCCTTCTGTATTTTTTTCTGAAAGTCGGTAGTTTTGCTGCTGAAGGCTTTGCCGGCATGATTGACACGACCTACATGCAGTTTATATGGACCGGCCCTGTTGGGTTGTTCATCCAACTTCAGATAGCGGTTGCTATTGCTTGGATTGTTTACTCCGTTGTTAAGCTAAAACGTATAAAGTGGGTGCTATATGTTGTCGCCATTGGACTCATGGGATGGAGCTTTTTAAGTATTGGTCACGGCAGTGACGCCGTCTGGTGGGGAAAGCTAGCGCTTTTAACACACTTGTTAGTCGCTTGGGTTTGGTTCGGCAGTCTTAACTCATTGCGAAAGCTGGCAACGTCGGTACCGCTTGCTAAAGCGAAAGCCATTATGGAGCGTTTTGGTGTGCATATGTCTGCAGCGGTTCCAATACTCCTTATTGCGGGCTTGGTTATGTATCGTAGTGCAACAGGGCGATGGATGCCAGAGCTGCCGCTTACGTCGTATGACACGGTACTACTAGCGAAACTTGTGTTTGTGGCGCTGATTCTCCTTGTTGCCGCATTGCATAAATTAAAGTTCGTACCGCAATTAAATGATAACGCGGCCGCCAAGCGACTCAAAAACTCCATAACGGCGGAAATGGTATTGGCTGTCACTATTTTTACCCTGGCCTCTGCGCTAAGCAGCGCGTTTTCCCCCGGTTAATGTAAGGAATAAGAAGAATGAAATTACTTGTGAGTGTTTTTATGGTTTCGGTAATGTTTATTTCAGCGCCCAGTAGCGCCGAAAAACTATCTGAGCCGACCGCTGTGCTTGATGCATTTCGAACTGCTTTAACTGAAGGTGACACGGAGGTCGTTAAAGACGTGCTTTCCGATGATGTGCTTATCTTTGAAGGTGGTGGCGTTGAACGGTCCCTGGCTGAATACAGTGCTCATCATCTTAAGTCAGATATCAAATTTAGCCAGGCGGTTCCTTCCAAGCTGATTGAAAGAACACGATATGAAGTGGCTAGCCTTGCTGTGATCACTTCTCGATATAGTATTTCCGGGGCGTACAACGGGCGTGAGATTGATTTAACGATGAATGAAACTGTAACCGTTTCACATACCCCGGAGTCTGGCTGGAAAATTATCCGGATTCACTGGTCCAACTAACGTCAACCACAGGAGCTGATTATGGCAGAACACGATCACGAACACGGACATCAGGGTTATCAGAAAGGAAGCCTTAGTCTTTGGGGGGCGGTGTCGCTGGGGACTGGTGTGATGATTGGCGCTGGTATTTTTGCACTGACCGGACAAGTTGCTCAGCTGGCAAGAGAGTGGTTTGTCCTGGCGTTTGTGTGCGGCGGTATCATTGCCGGCTTTAGCGCTTACTCTTACGTTAAGTTGGCGAAAGCCTATCCGTCAGCGGGCGGTATTGCGATGTTCCTCAGTAAAGCTTATGGAAAAGGAAGTGTGACGGCGATATTCGCACTCTTGATGTACTTTTCTATGGTGATTAATGAAAGTTTAGTCGCTCGGACATTTGCGTCTTATACCAGCCAGTTAATTTCTTTTGAAGCGCAGTGGCTTATCCCTTTGTTGGCGGTGGGTTTGCTGGTCTTTGCGTTTTTTATCAATATTTTGAGTAATCAGTTTATTCAAACGTTCTCGTTTTTTATGGCCTTTGTTAAGACTTTAGGGTTGGTCATTTTAGCGGCTGGTGGTTTGTGGGCCTCAGGCATTCAGTTTGAATCGATATCGGCTATTCCAGAAGAAGCTACGGGTGGCGGTATTTTAGCGGGGATTGCTTTAAGCATACTTGCGTACAAAGGGTTTACAACAATAACCAATAGTGGCGGTGAAATTGTTGAGCCTAAGAGAAATGTCGGGCGTGCCATTATTATTTCGCTGATTATCTGCGCGTTAATATACGTTCTGGTCACTCTGGCGGTTGGCTCGAGCCTGTCCATAGATGAGATTGTGAAAGCGAAAGACTACGCGCTTGCTGAAGCAGCCAGACCCGTCTATGGCGAGACCGGACTATGGGTGACGGTCGCTTTTGCAATTGTAGCAACGGTATCAGGAGTGATTGCCAGCGCGTTTGCCGTTTCAAGAATGTTAGCCATGTTGACCAATATGAAGCTTGTTCCACACAGTCATTTTGGCATGCCAGGTTCCATTCAGAAGCATACGCTGGTTTACACCATTGTTATGGCTATGATCTTAGCGGCATTCTTCGATTTGAGTCGAATTGCGTCACTGGGCGCTATTTTTTATATCGTGATGGACATTGCGATCCACTGGGGCGTATTACGGCATCTAAGGCAAAAGGTGAATGCCAATATTTACATACTTGTCAGCGCAATCACGCTAGACGTCATCGTTTTAGTCGCTTTTATATGGGTGAAATGGACGAGCGATCCGCTGGTGATTTGGGCGTCTCTTATCGGTATGGCATTGATTGCCGCTGGTGAGATTTTGTTTTTACGTAAAAAGCGTTAAGAAAAAGAGCGCATAGCGCTCTTTTTCTAGTTCATTGTAAAAAACATCCAGACAGCCATAGCGACCATCATGAGGTTTTCAGTGAGCGAAATGAAGCCTAACGGCACATTACTGGAGCCACCGACACAGGCACATTTTAGCTCGCGTTTGTCGACATAAACGGCTTTAAACACCGAGACAGAGCCCACCATGCCGATAAATAACGCGATAGGGATGGAAATGACGTGAGCAAATTCCGCAGCCATTAACAGACCCGCCAAGCCTTCGGCGTAGGGGTAAATACGGCCATAAGGCACCCATTTTTTGGCGAGAAGATCGTAATTGAGAAACATGGTAGAGAATTTCTCTACGTCCTGGAGTTTGAGCAAGGCCAGAACCACCATAGAGAAACTGATGAACCACTCGATGGTTTGTACGGTAAATACGCGACCAAAAGACAACCACGACGTGGCTACAGAGAGGAGTGCCGTCATAATAAATAATGCAATAACGGGCCGGTAACTGGTTGCGTCAGGGTCAGGAAGAGGCTTTCCAAGAAAGGCTCGAACCTCCTCGTACCCACCGATACGTTTATCACCAATAAACACTTGTGGAGTGGTATCGACGTCGTGCTTTTCCTTGAATTTGTCGGTTTTTTGACGACTCTCTAACAGATTGTCGTCTACTTCGAAGCCATTGGCTTTAAGTAAGTGCCGGGTTTTTAGCCCAAAAGGGCACTGGTGATCAGGCGTTGACATTCTGTAAAGCGTAGCTTTTTGAGTTGACTGACTCATAGCCAAGTTCCTTACGTAAAAGTTATGTATTCATGTACGCATTATAGTCGGCAAAAGATTAAAAGCATCAATAATCAGAAGAGGGTAAAAATTCATTAAAAATGAAAAATTATTTTTATTTTGAAAAAAGTGGACAACTTTTTTTATTGCTTTTCTAGCTATCTTGAAGAGCTTATTTTAAAAGATTATTGATACATGAGGATAACTTAAAGTTGAATATACAACCTCTATAAGCTTTGCTGTTAAAGGTTTTTTTATACAACTTTAATCGTTTTTAGCTTGACTAAAATCCTAAGGTTTCTATTCTGAAGGTTGTATAAACAACTTAGATGGCAGTACGAAGTCTAATCGGAAAGTAAAATAATTATAATTTAATCGAGGTGACAAAATGCAAAAGTTACTTAAGTCTGCTGTCGCTATAGGCGTATCTGCGGCACTCTTTAATACAACAACCGTTTGGGCTCAGTCAGGGCCTGGTGATACTGAAGCCGAAAACGTTGAGAAAATCACGGTGACCGGTTCGCGAATTCAGCGAATCGAAGCCGAAAGTGCTGCTCCTGTTCAGGTTTTTACGGCGGAAGATATTGAAGTATCGGGAATGACCTCGGTAGAAATGATTTTACAGAGAATGTCAGCCTCCGCTGGTTTTGCTGGCAGTCAGAGCAATGCTTATTGGACAGGTAATGGCTATGGTACCGCTCAAGTTAATTTGCGTGGACTGGGCATTAACCGAACACTTGTGCTTCTGAATGGCCGCCGTGTTGTAAATGGTGGGACCGGTGCTAATAGTTCAGTCGACTTAAATATGATACCTGTCGAAATGATCCAACGTATCGAAGTACTGAAAGACGGCGCTTCAGCGATATACGGTGCGGATGCTGTAGCAGGTGTGGTCAACATCATCACTCGTAAAAGTTATGACGGCTTTACTATAGAAGGGCGCTTGGGCTCGACAGATGACGGTGAGGGCCAAGATCGTAAAGTTAACATGATCTTTGGCGCCAGCAGCGACAAAGGTCGCATAATGGCGACTCTAGGCTACCGTTCTTCCGATGAGGTCAATATGGCTGATCAAGCCGGCTGTGCTTTGGGTGAATTAACACCAGGCCAACTGGATTGCTTCGGGAGCTCAAGTACCATTGGGGGTAGAGCAACCATATTGACGGGGCCAAATGCTGGCGAACGGATTAATTTCAGTCAAGATGCGGACGGTAACGGGGACTTTTATGAACCCTACAGCTCTGAAAAACACAACTTTGCATTTTTTCCTTACCTAAATTCGGTTAACCCAATTACAAACTGGAATTTCTCCGCTTTCGGGGATTATCAACTGTCGCCAGATACGACGGTATTTACTGAAGTTTTATACAACAATCGAACATCCGATCAATTAGCGACACCCGGAACATTAAGAGGTATTGAGTTTGATGCCAGCCACCCAACAAACCCAACGGGTGAAACAATTCGACTTGAAGGTCGTCGCTTATTAGAAGGTGGACCAAGAACGTTCTTTCAAGATGTTAATACGTTCAGAACGGTCGTCGGCATGAATGGTGTTATTGGCTCAGGTTGGAACTGGGAAGTTGCTTATAACTATGGCCGTAATACAGCCATTGACGGCATGACCAATATAGTCAACATGCAGCGTCTATCTGCGGGTTTAGATCCGAATACTTGTGGCTCCAACGGCATTCCTTGTATTGACTTGCTGGGGTACGGTGACCTGTCTCAAGAAGCTTTGGACTACATTATGTTTCGGACGACTGACAACGGTGGTAATGAGCAGCGTTCATTGACAGCAAATATTTCCGGAGACTTATTCGAAATGCCTTCTGGATGGGTTCCTGTCGCTTTTGGTGTCGAACACCGAAAAGAAAAAGGATGGCGTAATCCTGACTCGTCAATTGTCGCCGGTATCATGAATACCAATCAGGCTGACCCAATAGAAGGAAGTTATACGGTCGATGAAGTTTATGCTGAAACGTCCTTGCCTTTGTTGGCTGATTTACCATTGGTTCAGTCATTGAATTTGGATTTAGCGTATCGTTACAGTGACTATGACACCTTTGGTAGTGATGGGAACTACAAAGCGAGTGTTCACTGGCGTGTATCGGATGCGTTGAAAGTGCGTGCGACTCAGTCAACAGCTTTTCGTATTCCAAATATACCTGAACTCTTTGGTGGTGTTGCTGAAGGAAACCTGACAACAACGGATCCGTGTGACGGATGGGATCAAGCCGGTGCTAATCCAACTGTGGCGGCAAATTGCCAAGCAGATGGTGTCCCTGCAGGGTATGAACAATTTGGTGCAACCGTTCTTACCACTGTTGGCGGGAACCCTGATTTAAAACCGGAAGACGCAGATACTTTTACTGCTGGTTTTGTATGGGATATTGGTTCGGCGGACAATTTACAATTGACGGTTGATTACTACGATATTGATATTGAGAATGCTATCCAAAGGATTCCCGGTTCAACGAAGCTGTCTGTCTGCTATAACTCAGAAAATTTATCGCACCCATTTTGCAGTCCAGAGCACTTTACGAGAGACTCTTTAACTGGCGATATTGACTTTTTGTCTGCTCAACCCACCAATGCCGCAACTGAAAATGTATCGGGTATCGATACCGCTTTATTTTATAACACCGAGCTACTGGGTTGGAAAAGTGACTTCAGTTGGAATGTCAGTTACTTAAATGAGTATACATTTGCGCCTTTTGTTGGTGCGGATGAAATTGAGTATGCCGGGTTCATCACCGGAGGCAGAGGAAGTTATACGCATTGGCGTTCAAATGCTTCGGGAACCTTTATGAAGCAGGATTGGCGCATACATTATTCAGTGCAATATATAGGGGCTGCTGACGACATTAATGCCGCTCCAGAAGATATTGGAGCCCGCGCACCGAGCGTCTTTTACCATAATATTCAAGGCACTTATTTCATAAATTCCGATTTGAGTGTGACGGGTGGCGTTAATAATCTTTTCGACAAAGAGCCGCCTTATATTCAAAGCTGGACGGACGCAAATACTGACACTATGACTTACGACTTATTAGGTCGTCAGTTGTACTTGAAGGTACGTTACAGCTTTTGATTAGTGAACTGGCTGTCGCTTTTCCCTGGGAGCGGCAGCCTTTTTATATGAAATTTGAGGTAGGACGACATGTCGGAAAAAAAACGTTCGAGTCAATGGAGAGTCTGGCACCGCTGGTTATCTTTGGTTTTTGGCTTGCAAATGGTCATTTGGACAATAAGTGGTGCTTACATGGTGTTCTTCGACTTGGATTATATTCACGGAGATCACTTAGTTCAGGATGTTAGTCAGCCTTTACCTGAAGGTACTGAGGTATCAGATTTAGATAAGTTATTAACGCGTTATCCTGAAACTGAAAAAGCCTCACTAGAGGCTCGCAGACTAGATGGTAAGCTACAGCCAGTATACAAGTTAAAAAGTGATAAAGGTGAGTTTTTGGTTAATGCAAAATCGTTAGAGCGCATTGAAATAACTCAGCATCATATTGAAGACTTGGCCAACCGATACTACGCACAAGAGAGTGCAGACATTGAATCCGTTGTTTATATGACGGATAACCCACCAACTGAAATTAGTGAAACTTTGTTGCCAGTATGGCAAGTGAACTACGATGACTTTGGTAATACCAGCCTTTACTTGTCTGAAACAACGGGTGATTTGCTCGTAAAACGACACACTTTCTGGCGTGGTTTCGACATTGTCTGGATGCTACACATAATGGACTACGATGAACGTGTGGATATAGAAACGTGGTGGTTAAAAGCCTTTATTATCGGTACATTTATTTTAATGATAACGGGCATTGTTTTGCTCCTTTATACCATAACGTTTAAAAGAAGACCGATCGGAGGTGCCCAATGATAAGGTTTATACAATGGCTTCATCGTTGGGTGAGTTTAATTTTAGTTATTCAGGTCGCTTTGTGGCTAGTGAGTGGTTTCTTTTTCAGTATAACTGGCCATCATGGAATGTCGGGTCATCAATACATGGTCTCCGAAAACTCTAAGCCGCCGCTTAAAAAATTAGCAACTCAGGTCGACTTTACTGAAATGTACCAAAGGTTTCCATCAGCACATTTAATTGAACTGGTAAGTGTTGCTGGGGTTGGTCAGTATCAAGTGACATTGGCAGATGGAAATGTCCTGTATTTCAACGCTAACACAAACGAAAACTGGTCTACCGGTGAGGCTTTGGCAACCCAATTAGCGCTCAGTAGCTATAATGGTCCGGGTCACGTCGAAGCGGTTGAAAGAGTCATGGGAAGCGATGAAGTGAATGGCTGGGAAGCTTCGGGGTTTCGCATTGATATTAAAGATGATCTTAATACTCGGATATACATCGATGAAGCCTCATCTCAGGTAGTGGAGCATCGCAATACACCATGGACAATAGCTGACTGGGCATTTCGTCTGCATTTTATGGATTACACTGGTGGCCGAAGCTTTAATCATTTATTGATTTGGAGTGCCGGGTTATTCGCTCTTTGGTTTTCGTTATCCGGGCTAATTCTTTTAGGCCGAAATATTACTAACGGTGACTTTAATCCAAATCGGAAAAAAACATGGCTAGAATACTTTCAACAGAAAGGGAAACCAATTGCCAGCAGCTGTGGTGGAGGTGGAACTTGTGGATTATGTAAAGTAACACTACAAGGCAGCGATATACCTAGTCCTAAAGCCGCTGAAAAAGCGTTATTGAGCGCCAATGAATTAGACGCGGGGATGCGGTTATCTTGCCAACACAGAACCTCAACAAATTATGAAGTAAAGTTACATAATGAGGGGGTTAGTGATATAGCTTTAACACTCGATTCAAAGCGTCAACTGACTCCATCCATTATGGAGCTTACCTTTGTGAGTTCAGAGCCCGTTAATTATGAAGCCGGGCAGTTTATGCAGTTTCGTATTCCACACTTAAACGAAATATTGTCACGACATTACTCTGTTGCTACGCGGCCTCACCCGACTCGATTTGTGTTTAACGTACGACAACTGCCCTCGCCAAGTGAAGGGGTGCCCCCAGGCATCGGTTCAAACTACTTGTGTAATTTAGAGCCTGGCGCTCATGTCGATGCTATTGGACCATTTGGTGACTTTCAGCTGACGAAACAAAATAATCACACGCAAGTCTTTATCGGAGGCGGCGCGGGTATTGCACCGTTGAGAGCGTTAATACAAAGTGAATTAGCAGCAGGCTCTCCTCGTCGCTGTATCTTTTTTTACGGCGCACGATATGAAAAAGAGCTCTGTTATAGGGATGAGTTCGAAAGAGATGAGCGGTTAAATTATATACCGGTACTTTCAGAGGTTGCTAAATCAGATGCGTGGGCCGGGCACACTGGCTTTGTGCACGAAACTGCAATGAAATGGTTGGCAGATGAAAACAAAGACACATTGGACGTTTACGTGTGTGGTCCTCCACCAATGCTGAAAGCGACGTTAGAGTCTCTTGCTGACTTTGGCGTTCCGCGAGAACAAGTAAGGTTCGATGACTTTGGTATTTAGAGCTTGAAAGCGCCTGAGTTAGCAATAAATCGGGGTGGTGATGTAGAAGTCGTATCACCACCTGGGTTGACTACCTCGTTATGGGTACTTCCTTTAATTGATTGATCTTTATCAGCCAAAAGAGATACACTTCAAGCATGTTTTTACAGTAAAGCTTCGCATGTATCGTTTAATCATTGCCCTACTGCTATTAGCAGTAACAACAATGTCATTTTCACAAACTATCAGTACGGAAAAGGCATGTATGCACGATCCTACTGAGCAAGTTTGCGATCTTGCAGATTGCGAAGTGTCACATTCTCTTACCGATAACTGTTGCTCTGATTCAATGATGCGTCATTGTTACAGCCCGTCAATTACTGTCGTTTATTCTGAGCAATCCACCGTTCCGCCTATTGAGAAGCTGGTTTTTAACGCTTCCTCATTCTTAGATACGAATATTAAAGAAAAGCATTCTCTCTCGCTTTTTCGCCCCCCAATCCACTCTTAAAAATACGAAATTTCTCGCTCCTGGCGCGTTTATCGTCCAGGTAAAAGCACAGCTATAAGCTTTGGTTCGGTCATTGTCGTTACGACGTCGTTCGTCGTCCTCGTTACGGTCCGACTCATAACTTGGTCTGTGTTTAATTTAAAAATTCACAGTTTTTGAGAGTAACAATATGAAACTTTTAAGAAGAATGGCTTATTTAAGTGTTCTGACTGTAGTGGTGCCAAATGTCGTTAATGCACAAGAGCCGCTTTTGAATTTGCAAGAAGCAGTGAGTATCGCTGTACAAGAAGATCCTTGGTTAACGGCAAGTAAGCAAACCCAAGAAGCATTCGCGAGTGAAGCAATAGCCTCTTCCAGTTTGCCTGACCCTAAAATATCGCTCACGGCTGCCAGTTTCCCGGTTGACAGTTTTAGTTCAAGACAGGAAGGAATGACCCAGTTAGTCGTCGGTGTTTCACAAACATTTCCCAGAGGAGACACATTATCGTTGTCTCGTAAGCAGAAAAACCAATTAGCTCAAAAACAACCGTTTTTGAGAGCGGATCGTATTGCAAAGGTCAAAACAACGGTCACGAAGTTGTGGTTAGATGTTTTTTTCTCTCAGCAAAGTATTCGCTTGATTGAATCGGATAGAGCGCTTTTTGAACAGTTAGTGTCGACGGCTAAGGCGAGTTATACCAGTACCGAGGGAAAAGCACGGCAGCAAGATGTTATTAGAGCCCAACTTGAGCTTACACGCCTGGATGATAGGTTGACGTCACTGCGACAAAAAGAGGAGCGACTTCAAAGCGAATTGTCGGAATGGATAGGTGTTATAGCGAAATCAACGTTACCGGATGACGTTCCTAACCTTACGCTACAGGAAGCATTGAGTTCGCCTTCAACAATGCCTAAACAAGCCTTGTACGAATTAATAAAAGGGCACCCAGTTTTGCAAGCTACCGATCAAGACATTTCGGCGTCGGAAACTTCTGTAGAGCTTGCTCAACAAGGTTATAAACCACAATGGTCAACCAACCTTAAATATGGCCATAGAAACGACGATCCAAGCGGCAATGACCGTGCCAACTTGCTGTCAGCCGGAGTTACGTTCGATATACCACTATTTACTGATAACAAGCAGGATGAACAGGTGCGTTCGGCAAAGTATAAAACTGAAGCAAAAAGAACTGAAAAACTGCTGATTGCCAGACAGTTAATAGCCAATTTACGCAGTACCTTTGTACAACTGAATCGTTTGAATGAACGCGCTGCTCTTTATCGTGAAGAGCTACTTCCACAAATGTCCGCCCAGTCTGAAGCTGCATTGACAGCTTACAACAATGATGATGGCGACTTTGCAGAGGCGGTGCGTTCACAGATTGCTGAAGTCAACGCAAAAATTGATGCATTAGCGATCGCCATCAACCGCCAAAAGCTGATTGCCGAAGCAAACTACTTATTATTCTCAGGAGTTTAAAATGAAAACAGTCACCAAATCTCTTATAAGTTTAGCTGTAGGCTTTGCAGTTGGCGCTGGCGCTATTGGCTATGTAATGCAATCGACTGAAGTGTCTGATCGTTCATCGGGCAATGCAGAAAAAGAGCCGTTATATTGGGTGGCTCCGATGGATCCCAATTATCGCCGAGACAAACCAGGAAAGTCTCCAATGGGGATGGACCTTATTCCTTACTATGGCGATGATGCAGAAGAGAGTTCACCAGGTACGGTGAGAATTGATCCCGACGTTATTAATAACCTTGGGGTTACAACTGCAACGGTCACCTTTTCGAGACTCAACCTGGATATCGAAACGGTCGGTTATGTTCAGTTTGATGAGAACCGAGTGCTGACAGTAAGTCCCCGTGTTGAAGGCTGGATTGAGAAGCTTTTCGTAAAAGCGGTTGGTAACTCGGTTAAAGCCGGCGAGCCTTTATACAGTATTTACTCACCGGAAATGGTTAATGCGCAAGAGGAGCTTGTATTGGCCTCGCAAAGAGGTAATCAGGTGCTAATTGATGCCGCTGAAGAACGCTTAAGAGCTCTGCAAGTCTCTGAATCTGAGATTAAGAAGTTAAAAGAAACTCGTAAAATTCAGAAAACAATCACGGTAAAAGCAAAGCAGTCCGGGGTATTGGATAGACTGACTGTGCGTGAAGGTGCGTTTGTAACGCCGAGTATGAATTTAATGACCATTGCTCAACTGGATAAAATTTGGGTTATTGCAGAAGTCTTTGAGCGGCAATTGAACCAGGTTGAGGTAGGCAATGACGTTCAAATGAACCTTGAGTATGCTCCAGGTAAAGAGTGGCAAGGAAAGGTTGATTATGTCTATCCGTCACTTAACCCTAAAACTCGGACGGGACAAGTTCGAATTCACTTCGACAACCCAGATGGTTTTTTAAAACCGGGCATGTTTGCGAATCTTAACATTAAGGCTGGTTTAGGCGACAAAAACTTAATCATCCCTAAAGAAGCGCTTATCCGAATGGGTGGTTCGAACCGAGTTGTACTGGCACTGGGTGATGGGAAATTTAAATCAGTTAATGTTGACGTTGGGCGGTTAGGGAGCTCGCGAGTTGAAATTTTATCGGGTCTTATGGCAGGTGATGACATCGTTACTTCAGCTCAGTTTTTGATTGATTCTGAGTCCAGTAAATCCTCTGACTTTAAGCGCATGCAACATGACACTGATGCTGATAACGAGAGCCATGGCAGTATGTCAAGTGACGCAGCAGCTCAAGCTGTCTGGGTTGAAGCAACCGTTAAAAATGTTATGCCTCAGCACTCGATGGTTACGCTGGAGCACGGTGAGATTTCTGAATGGGACTGGCCTGCAATGACGATGGACTTCGATGTTGCTTCGGATGTTGAACTTTCTCAGCTTAGCACGGGGTTATCCTTGCATGCGGAAATAACGCAAGTCGGGAAGCAACAGTACCAGCTCACATCGATTCATATTCCCGAGCAAAAACAAGTGACAGAGCAGGAGCATAACCATGATTAAGTCAGTCATTCGATGGTCAGTGAGTAACCGTTTTTTCGTTCTTCTGGCGACATTAATCCTCGTGGGTGTTGGTGCTTTTGCGGTTAAGAATACGCCCGTAGACGCACTGCCGGACTTGTCGGATGTCCAGGTGATCATTAAAACCAGCTATCCGGGTCAAGCGCCGCAGGTGGTAGAAGATCAAGTAACCTATCCATTAACAACCGCTATGCTGTCTGTCCCCGGCGCTAAAACCGTCCGTGGATATTCGTTTTTCGGCGACTCCTATGTGTATGTCATTTTTGACGAAGATACAGACGCTTACTGGGCGCGTTCGCGAGTACTGGAATATTTGTCTCAGGTTGCTCCGACACTGCCTTCTAATGCAAGACCGCAATTAGGCCCTGATGCAACAGGGGTTGGTTGGGTGTATTTGTATGCCTTGGTTGATCGTACGGGTAACCACAATTTGAGTGAGTTACGCAGTATGCAGGATTGGTTTTTAAAGTATGAACTGCAAACGGTCGAGGGGGTTTCGGAAGTTGCCGCCCTCGGCGGGATGGTAAAGCAGTACCAGGTGAAAGTGGATCCGGAGAAGCTGCGCGCATTCGATATTCCTCTTGCTCACATACAAAATGCTATCCAGCGAGGTAATCAGGAAGTGGGGGCGTCGGTGGTTGAAATGGCGGAAGCTGAGTATATGGTCCGGGCCTCAGGCTATATTGATGGTGTGTCAGACTTAGAGAGTATCCCGCTTGGCGTTGATGAAAATGGCACGCCATTATTGCTTAAAGACGTTGCTGATGTGGGTGTGGGCCCCCAAATGAGACGCGGTATCGCCGAACTCAACGGTGAGGGAGAAGCCGTGGGTGGTATTGTGGTAATGCGTTTCGGAGAAAATGCCCAAAAAACGATTGATGGCGTTAAACAAAAGTTGGAAGAATTAAAGTCTGGGCTACCAGAAGGTGTCGATATAGTCACTGTCTATGATCGTTCGGGGCTTATCTCGGATGCCGTGGAAAGTCTCTGGAAAAGTTTAATAGAAGAACTCGCTATTGTCGCGTTTATCTGTGTGATATTTCTCTTCCATGTCCGCTCCTCGCTGGTTGCCGTTATCAGCTTGCCTTTGGGTATTTTAACCGCGTTTATTGTCATGTATTGGCAAGGAATTAACGCGAATATTATGTCACTTGGAGGGATCGCAATCGCTATTGGCGCTATGCTCGATGGTGCCATCGTCATGATTGAAAATATGCATAAGCATATGGAAAAAACGCCACTGACAGCAGAGAACCGCTGGCGGGTGGTTGCCGCCTCTGCTTCAGAGGTGGGCCCTGCTCTTTTCTTTAGCTTGCTCATTATTACCGTCAGCTTTATGCCGGTATTTACCTTAGAAGCCCAGGAAGGGCGGATGTTTTCTCCGCTTGCTTTCACGAAAACTTACGCAATGGCAGCCAGTGCAGCCTTAGCGGTTACCGTTATCCCCGTGTTGATGGGATATTTTATCAGAGGAAAGGTAACACCTGAGGGGAAAAACCCGCTTAATCGGTTATTGATCGCCGGGTATAAACCGCTTTTAAAAGGCATTTTGAAATACCCCAAGACAGCAGTTGTCGGAGCGCTTGTTATCCTGGCCGTTGGTGTCTGGCCGATTGACAAAATTGGTAGTGAATTTATTCCAGATTTGGATGAGGGCGATTTGATGTATATGCCCACTACCTATCCCGGATTATCAATTGGTAAAGCAAGGGAGCTGTTGCAGCAAACCGACAAGCTCATAAAAACGGTACCGGAAGTGAAGACGGTTTTTGGCAAAATTGGTCGAGCGGATACCGCCACTGATCCGGCACCCCTAACGATGATTGAAACCTTTATTCAACTGAAACCGAAAGATCAGTGGAGAGACGGTATGACCACTGAGAAGTTGAAAAAAGAACTGGATGCGCTTGTAAAGTTTCCGGGGCTGACCAATGCGTGGGTTTACCCCATTAAAACTCGCATTGATATGCTATCGACAGGTATCAAAACGCCGGTAGGTATAAAAGTTGCCGGAGCCGATCTTAATGAAATTCAGACGATAGGGCAGCAGCTTGAAGCAATACTTGATGATGTCGATGGTACGGCTTCTGTTTATTCAGAGCGAGTGGCAGGTGGACGCTATGTCAAAGTTGACATAGAAAGAGAGCAGGCTGCACGTTATGGCTTGAACATTGAGGATGTGCAGCAGGTCGTTGCCACGGCTATTGGTGGAATGAATGTTTCAGAGACCATTGAAGGGCTTGAACGTTACCCAATAAACTTGCGCTACCCTCAAGATTACCGTGATTCGCCGGAAGAATTAAAGAAGCTACCTTTAGTTACGCCAAACGGGCAGCGTATTAGTTTGGCGGATGTGGCTGATGTCTACGTTGAACTTGGACCGCCGGCAATTAAAAGCGAAAACGCAAGACTTAATGGCTGGACTTTTGTCGACATTGAGGGAGTTGATGTCGGCACTTATGTTGAAAAAGCAATGAAGGTTGTAGAACAAGAACTCGAGTTGCCAGCAGGGTATTCAGTTACCTGGTCCGGGCAGTACGAATATATGGAAAGGGCAAAGGAAAAACTGACTTACGTGATTCCGTTAACGCTCGCGATTATTATCGTTCTTTTATATATGAACTTTCGAAACGCTACAGAAATAGCCATTATATTGGGAACTTTGCCTCTCGCATTGGTGGGGTCAATCTGGCTAATGTATCTTTTAGATTATAATTTCTCAGTTGCTGTAGCGGTTGGTTTTATAGCTCTAGCCGGTGTCACTGTAGAAATAGGAATACTAATGCTGACTTACTTAAACCAGTCCTATAATGAATATGAAAAAAGTCAGTTAGAGCATGGTAAAGCATTAACGAAAGACGGTCTCTCTCTTGCCGTAATGGAAGGGGCTGGACTTCGTGTTCGCCCCGTCATGATGACGGCCGTTTCTACAATTGCTGGTTTATTGCCTATAATGTTTAGTACAGGGACTGGGGCTGAGGTGGTTAGTAGAATAGCGGCGCCAATGGTTGGAGGAATGATCAGCGCTGTTATCTTAACCTTGCTCGTATTACCTGCTGTTTACTATTTGTGGCGTGGGCAAAAGGTTAAGCGTGTATAAGACCAATTATTTTAGTTAAGAGACGCACATCATTGATCTTGATCAATGATGTGCGCTAACAAGTATGCTAGGTTAAAATTCGGGATTGGGGACACACATATGGCTCAAACAAAATTTTTAGTTGTGCTTATGCTAGGAATAGTAATTCAACTATCCTTCCCAGCTGCTCCTGTCCATAATACTGCCTCCAGCGCAGAGCACGTAATCAACGTTAATCAGGCAGATGTTGCAAACGAGAGAAAAAGCAACATTCATTGTGATGACGACGAACAACCTGCCAGTAAAACGTGCTGTTATTGTTTAACTGACTCTGCTGATACATGTTTAATGGATGCGGGGTGCAACTCTGCAAGCTCACCTTTAGTATTAATTCCGTTCAATTTGCCAATAAAGTCAATTGGTTACTTGCAGCATCCTCTTTCATATGAAGGGAATGTTAAGCAAATGTCTTTTGATATTTTTTATCCTCCGAAATAGCTCCTGCTGAATTTCAATTAAAACTTTTTTCGAAATTTAATCATGCTAGATAGAGCTCTTAAGTTAAGTGACTTAAGGCTTGTAGGAGAATATATGAACCTATCTAAAATCACCGCTATTTTTGATCAACTTCGGCAAGACGCAGTGGAGGAGACTCTGGTTGGGTGTGGCGTTAGCGGCTTTACATTGTTTCCTGTTCGAGGTCGAGGCTATTACTTCGATAGTTATAACGATGATCACTTAGTTGAGCACGTACAGCTCGAAGTTTATGTGAACAGTGATGACGCGCGTGACGTTGCGTTTTTGGTAGTTGAAGCGGCCCATACCGGGGTATCTAACGAGGGCTTAGTCTGTATCTCGCCAATAGATGAATTGCTTTGGGTTCACGACAAACGAGCAGCGACTGATAAAGAACTCTCGTTACAACGTTAATATCGCGGCAACGTCGACTGAAGCATATTGGTAGTTTTAATAAATAGGACAGTACTGATGTCAACTAACGATCATAGAGCCGGAGTGCGGGAAATTAACTTAGTCAATCGCACGTTAAAGCTAAACACTGAGAGTGTGAAAAAAGTTCGCGAAGCGATTAACGAAATCGATCGCTTGGTTGGTCTTGATAGCGTTGCCTACGACTCTGACCAGAACTTGTTATCGGTCGCTTATGATGCCTCTAAAGTCGATCTGACTATGATAGAGGAAAAGCTCGGAATATTTGGTGTTGAAATAAATAGTGGCTGGTGGACTCACTTGAAAGAGGAATACTACAAATTTATTGATCAAAATATTAAAGATAATGCAGAGCATACACCGTGGAGTTGCCACAGAAGCCCGCCACGTACCAAAAGCAAACGAAAGTAACAATTAATTATAGGTAAGGAGTAAAAAATGCAAATAGAAACAATCAAAGATGTACTGAGTTGGACCGTTGATTTCCACAAAAACCTGAAGGAGTGTGTGACTCACTGCTCTAAACAAAACCAAGATGAACGAGCTCGGATGATTCTAAGCTACGTGTCGGGTCATGAAGCTAGCTTAGAGCGAATGGTTGAAGGTTTTTTGAATACAGCCAACCTAAATGCATTAGACACTTGGTGTTATGACTATATTGGGAAACATCCCATCGTTGAGCATGGGCACTGCGATTCGCCTTTTAAAGAGTTAGATACCGATCACATTATGGAGAAGGTTGTAAACCATCATGAGCAAGTCATAGAACTGTATGAACACCTATATTCCCGTGTTGATATAGATAGCGCAAAAGAGCTGCTAGAAACGGTAAAGAACGTTGAAGAAAATGAAATTAAACGAATGGTGCAAACTGCGAATCGATTTTCGGATATGTAGTGAGTGACGGTTTTATCGTTGGTACTTTGCGGGAAATAGCTGTTGCTTGGCTCGTTTCCCGTCAATAAGGAGCACTGGTATGGGTGTAAAAACTGAGGACGTTCGTAGTCGTTCCATTGAGGAACTCATTATCGAGGGAGCCGGTTGCGCGAGTTGTGTTGGCAAAATCGAAAATGCATTAAAGTCTGTATCCGGCGTGGAAAATGCTGAGATGAACTTTGCCCAGCGAACGGTCAGTGTGACTGGAACAGCAAATCCGAGCGCTTTAGTGAAAGCAGTAGAGAGGGCGGGGTATAGCGCTAAAGTAGCCACGTCCGAAAGTGACGGTGATGCGTTGGCAGAAAAAGAGCAAGCCGACTGGGCTTATTACAAGCGGCTGATGCGGGAGATGACCGTTGCGCTGTCGTTAGGTGTACCTCTCATGATTTATAGCCTTTTTGTTGGTGAAATGACGGTGACCACTGCCACAGAGCGTGTGACATGGTTAGTCGTAGGTATTCTAACGTTAGGTGTACTTTACTTTTCGGGCAAACACTTCTTCGTCGGTGCCTGGCAATCTTTGAAAAATCATTCCGCTAATATGGATACGCTGATCGCACTTGGTACTGGTACCGCCTGGTTGTATTCCATGGTGGTTGTATTGGTTCCGCACCTGGTTCCGGAAATGGCGCGTCACGTATACTTTGAAGCGACCGCAATGATTATCGGTTTGATCAATTTGGGGCTGGCACTTGAACTGAAAGCTCGTGGGCGCACGTCCGAAGCCATAAAACGTCTCATTGGTTTGCAGGCGAAAACCGCAAGGGTGATTCGTGACGATAAACAATTGGATATCGCTATCGAAGACGTACTCGAGGAGGACGTAGTACGTGTTCGTCCCGGAGAAAAAATCCCTGTTGATGGAAAAGTTATAGAGGGAAGTACCACCGTTGATGAATCTATGCTAACGGGTGAACCCATGCCCGTGGAAAAATCAGTTGGTGATGACGTTGTGGCGGGCACGATAAATAAAAGTGGTTCCTTTTTGTTTCAAGCGACAAGAGTCGGAAAAGATACAGCACTTGCTCAAATTATTAACATGGTGAAACGGGCGCAAAACTCTAAGCCCCCAATCGGTCGTCTTGCCGATATTATTTCAGCTTACTTTGTGCCAGTCGTTATGATTATCGCTGTTATCAGTGCTCTAGCTTGGCTTAACTTTGGGCCTGAGCCGGCACTGGCCTTTGCTGTGGTATCAGCGACCACTGTCTTGATTATTGCTTGCCCTTGCGCATTAGGCCTGGCGACGCCTATGTCGGTAATGGTGGGTGTAGGAAAAGCCGCAGAGGCAGGTGTGCTGATTCGCAATGGCGAAGCATTGCAAACAGCGTCGAAAGTATCGGCTATGATCCTGGATAAAACGGGCACCATTACACTTGGTTCTCCTAAAGTCACCGACGTATTAGTAGCGAGTGAGTACGATGAGCAAACCGTACTGCAACTTGCAGCGACACTTGAGTCTGGCTCTGAACATCCGCTAGCACAGGCGATAGTTGAGTCAGCCAGGGAAAGAGGGATTAAGACAAGTAAGGTCTCGAACTTCAACGCCATCGCTGGTCATGGCGTGGAGGCAGAAGTTGACGGGAAGTCCCTCCTTTTCGGTAATGAAAAGCTGTTGCGTGAACGTCAAGTTGAGCTCGGTAACTTTGTTGAAAAAGCCCAAGGCTTAGCTGCTGAAGCTAAGACGCCTATGTACTTTGCCGTTGATAATGAGTTAGCTGCAATTATTGCAGTTGCCGACCCGATAAAAGACGACTCCGTAGCCGCCATTAAACGTTTGCAAGATAACGGTGTGCGAGTAGTGATGCTTACTGGTGATAATCGCGCGACAGCAGAAGCAGTTGCTGAAAAAGTAGGAATTAAAGAATTTTTTGCCGAAGTTCTGCCGGAAGAAAAATCAAAAAAGGTTCAGGAACTGCAGATGGAAGGCGAAATTGTTGGTATGACGGGAGACGGTATTAATGATGCGCCAGCGCTAGCTATTGCCAATGTAGGCTTCGCTATTGGCACTGGGACGGACGTTGCTATTGAAAGTGCCGATATTACATTGATGCGTGGGTCGTTACATGGGCTTGCCGATGCGATCGCGGTGAGCAAGGCCACGCTGCGCAATATTAAGCAAAACTTATTTGGTGCTTTTATTTACAACGTAGCGGGTATTCCTTTTGCCGCAGGCGTTCTGTACCCGTTTTTGGGAATGCTATTGAGCCCGGTTATTGCTGGTGCAGCAATGGCTTTTTCTTCTCTTACGGTAGTGAGTAACGCTAACCGGTTACGCTTTTTCAAAGCCAAGAAACATTAACGCACCTTCTAACACTGACGCATTCAGGAGAATAAACATGTTATTCATTAATATTGCTGGTATCACTTTGATCGCGCTGATCGTCTGGTGGTTTTGGCTTTACAAGCCCAAGCAGATGAAGCTGGGAGAAGGTGATTGGGTGATTGCCGTCGAAAACGGCACCTACTCGCCTTCGAGAATAAACGTACCTGAAGGTAAGCCGGTTGAACTCAGGTTTCTGCGGAAGGATCAATCGCCTTGCTCTGAAACTCTGCTTATCCCTGACCTGGAAATCAGTGAAACGTTGCCTTTTAACAAATTAAAGCCAATTCAAATACCAGCACTGGAACCCGGAGAGTATGACTTTCATTGCCAGATGCAAATGTATCGGGGAAAAATCGTTGCTGGTTAAATGGCTTAAAACGTCCAGGTCACAATGAGAATTTTAAAAGTTTTCCGCTAGATTCAATGAAATTCAATTTCATCGAAGGCATTGAAGAATTCGGCGATGAATACTGCCGTTATATGGGATCTACGTCAGCGTGGGTTCCAAGATTTAACTGTAATGAAATAACGTCAAATTAATGAAACCAATACAATTTGGTCATAATCAAGAGGGTAATAGAATGAAAAAAGTACTTTCAGCTTTAACTATCACAGCTTTAATGGCCTCTCCTGTCTTTGCTGATGCTCAGCATAAACATGGCGATGATAAAAAAGGTTCAATGAGTGGAATGATGCACCATGAAAAAATGACATCAATGCATGAGCACATGCAGGAAATGCGCGATGCTATGAAAGAAATAAAAAGCGAATCTGACCCCAAGAAGCGTAAAGAACTCATGCAAAAACATATGAAGTCAATGCAGAAGGGCATGCAAATGATGAACCATGGGATGGATAAAGGCATGAACAAAGGAGAACATAAAAAGGGAGACAAAGCAGAGCAAATGGGCAAAGAGAATATGATGAATAAAATGAAAATGATGGAGCATCGAATGGATATGATGCAAAAGATGATGGAGCAAATGATGGAACACCAAAGTGAGGAAATGAAGCAGGGTAGTTAAGCGATATAAGGCATTCGCTTAAGATTAAGTGCGGTTATTTATAGGAATAAGTAGCCGCGCTTTTTATTTGATTTTGCAATTTTTTAGGACAAATGATGAAGCTTGATGCAAGTAAATTTGGTTTAGCAGCTGGCGCCGCCTTTGCTGTAGTATGGTCCATCTGCACTTTACTCGTGCTTTTTTGGCCTTCTAGCATGATGGCGTTAACAGAAAGCATGGTTCACGGTAAATTTTCTGGTTTCGAGTGGAATTTCAGTTTTAGTGGATTTGTTACGGGATTATTCGGGTGGTCCTTGGGAGCTATGATTACTGGCTGGCTAATTGTAACGTTATATAATAAACAAATGAAAACGGCTAAATGAGATTGTTGTCAAACTGGAAGCCTTTAAATCTGTTGCTCTGAAACTTTGCTTATTCCTGATCTGGGGATCAGCGATACTTTACCGACCAATAAGTTAAAGTTGATCGAATTGCCAGTATTAAAGACCGGAGAATACGATTTTCATTGTCAGATGCAAAGGTATCTAGGAAAACTTATTGTCAAATAAGTGAGACAAATAAGAGCTAATATGAATGAAAAAAAAGTGCTTATAACAACTATTATCACTCCTGAACTAGCTTAACCTATCACCAACCAGCAGCTAAACCCGAAATATTGGTAACTGTCCAGTGAAGTTAAGCTAGGTTATCTCACCCAGCGCAGCAAGATAATTGGCTAACATCTTTAGTAAACGTTTGAGCGCATAATTTTAAGCCTTCTACCATCGTAAGGTATGGGAAGAGCTCATCAGCCAACTCATTGACTGTCATTCCTGCTCTTATCGCCATTACAGCAGCTTGAATCAACTCACCAGCTTCTCCTGCGACGACTTGAACACCGAGCAGCCGGCCGCTGCCACTTTCTGCGACAATTTTTATAAACCCTTGGGTATCGAAGTTAACCAATGCCCGTGGGACATTTTCAAGGCCCAACGTGCGGCTTTCGGTGACGTAACCACCAGTTTTAGCATCAGCTTCTGATAAACCCACCGTGGCGACTTGTGGATCAGTAAAGATAACCTCGGGCATTGCACTGAGATCAAGATGCGCATCACCGCCCGTCATGTTAATAGCGGCTCGGCTGCCGCCTGCGGCGGCGACATAGACAAACTGCGGCTGATTCGTACAGTCGCCTGCCGCATATACTCTTGAGTTAGAGGTTTGCATGCGATCGTTAATCGTTATGGCACCGCGCTCGGTTTGTACGGCGATGGTTTCTAAATCGAGGTTTTCCGTATTGGGCGTGCGGCCTGTGGCCACGAGCAGTTGTTCTGCTTTTAATGTTCCGGCATTGGTTTTGAGAATGAAGTGTTGTCCGTCGTAACGCACTTCGCTGGCTTCTGTATGCTCAAGCACATTGATGCCTTCGTGATAAAAAACAGTGGCTATTGCCTCACCAATGGCAGGCTCGTCTTGGGATAACACCCGACTGCGAGCCAAAACAGTAACTTCACTACCGAGACGCGCGAAGGCCTGTGCTAATTCAAGAGCAACGACCGAGGCTCCAATAATAGCGAGGCGTTTAGGAATGTTACTTAGCTCTAATGCGCTTGTCGAAGTAAGGTAAGGGGTTTCAGCTAAGCCGGGGATGGGGGGTTGTGCGGGTCGGGCCCCGGTGCCGATAAAAGCACGGTCAAAGTAAACCGTTTGCTCACCGCCATCGCGAAGTGATACGGAAAGAGTTTCATCGTTTATAAAGCGGGCTTCGCCGTTAATAACGGTAATGGCGGAATTCTCTCTAAGAATACTCTGGTATTTGGATTCACGGAGTTCTTCTACCCGAGCCTGTTGTTGCTCGAGGAGAGCTGATCGATTTACCTTAAGAGTATGAGTACTTAAGCCTTTATCAAAAGGGCTTTCTCGCCGCAGTTGGGCGATATGAGCCGCTCGGATCATGATTTTAGACGGGACACAGCCAATATTGACACAAGTTCCGCCAATAGTACCTCTCTCAATGAGCGTCACTCGGGCACCTCTCTCGGTCGCTTTGAGTGCCGCAGCCATCGCACTGCCGCCGCTACCAATGACAGCAATGTGTAAATTGTTATTACTCATAACGGTTACTCCTTGGT